>JAUQXG010000321.1 GCA_030834765.1 Lutispora sp. | reverse complement strand
AGAATCTGCTAAAGCAGTTGGAACTTTAATTGCGAAGAGAGCAAAAGAAGCTGGAATAACTAAAGTAGTTTTTGATAGAGGCGGATATATATATCACGGAAGAGTATCCGAACTTGCTAATGGCGCAAGAGAAGCCGGATTAGATTTCTAAAAGAGAATTTTAGAAAAAAGGAGGGAAATAAATGCAGCCAATTGACGCTAGTAAACTAGACCTTAAAGAAAAGGTTGTAGCAATAAATAGAGTTGCGAAGGTTGTTAAAGGTGGTAGAAATTTCAGATTTAGCACGATAGTTGTTGTAGGAGACGGAAACGGCTATGTAGGAGTTGGAACTGGAAAATCTGTTGAAATACCTGAAGCAATAAGAAAAGGCATAGAAGATGCTAAAAAGAATTTAGTAAAAGTTCCTATTGTAGGAACAACAATTCCCCATCAAATTATAGGGACATCAGGAGCAGGAACTGTGCTTTTAATGCCAGCACCAAATGGTACTGGAGTTATAGCCGGAGGACCTGTTCGTGCCGTACTTGAATTAGCGGGAATTAAGGATATCAGAACAAAATCATTAAGATCAAATAACCCTAGAAACATGGTCAATGCTGTAATCCAAGGTCTTGCTGCTTTAAAGACAGTAGAAGAAGTAGCAAAACTAAGAGGAAAAACAGTAGAAGAAATTTTAGGTTAGGAGGGGAAGAACCTTGGCTAAGCTAAAAATTAAACTTGTAAAGAGTATAATTGGCAGAAATAAAGATCAAATTGATACAGTAAAGGCATTAGGCCTTAAGAAAATCCATAGTGTTGTCGAACACGAAGATAACCCTGCTATAAAAGGTATGATTAGAAAAGTTATACACTTAATAGAAGTAGAAGAAGTAAAGTAGAGGGAGGTGTATACCGTGAAATTACACGAACTAAAACCTGCTGAAGGAACAAATAAAAAACAAAAAAGAATAGGTAGAGGTACTGCTTCAGGCCAAGGAAAAAGTGCCGGCAAAGGACAAAAGGGTCAAAACTCACGTTCAGGCGGTGGAGTAAGACTTGGTTTTGAAGGTGGCCAGATGCCTTTATATAGAAGATTACCTAAAGTAGGATTCACGAATATTTTTAGAAAAGAGTTCGCAGTTGTTAATGTTTCAGATTTAGAAAGATTTGAAAATGGAGCGTTGGTGACAATAGATACTTTAAAAGAGACAGGTCTTGTAAAAGATGCAAAAAATGGAGTTAAGATTCTTGGAACTGGAGATCTTACAAAAAGTTTAACAGTACAAGTGAATAAGTTTAGCAAATCAGCTGCAGAGAAAATAGCAGCAGCAGGAGGAAAGGTAGAGGTGATTTAAGGTGTTTAACACTTTACGAAATGCTTGGAAAATACCTGATTTACGCTATAAAATGCTGTTTACCCTAGCCATGCTAGTGGTATTCAGATTAGGTAGCTTTATACCAGTCCCTGGGATGAACACAGATGCACTTGCACAATTGATTGATTCAGGCGGTATGCTTGGATTCTTTGATGTAATTTCAGGAGGAGCATTCAAAAACTTTGCAATTTTCGCAATGAATATAACACCGTACATTAATGCCTCTATTATCATGCAATTGTTAACAATTGCTATACCAAGCCTTGAAGCTATTGCCAAAGAGGGCGAAGACGGAAGAAAGAAAATAGCTCAATATGTCAGATACTTAACTGTAGTTCTTGCAGCAATACAGGCAATTGCATTAACTATCGGATTAAAAGGTTATTTAAGCGATCAAAGCTTCCTCACAATGGCATTGGTTGCAGTATCACTTACTGCAGGAACTGCTTTCCTTATGTGGTTAGGAGAAATGATCACAGAAAAGGGAATCGGAAATGGTATATCTATCATAATATTTGCTGGTATCATATCAAGATTACCATTAGGAATAGTTAAATTGTATCAACTATACCAAGCGAAGACGACTAATATATTTGAACTAGTACTATTCGTTGTGTTTGCAATCGCTATCATAGCTGCTGTTGTTCTGATACAAGAAGGACAAAGAAGAATACCAGTGCAATATGCAAAAAGAGTAGTTGGAAGAAAGATGTATGGCGGACAAAGCACGCATATTCCGTTAAAAGTGAATCAAGCGGGAGTTATCCCAGTAATATTTGCTTTATCCATTATCGAGTTTCCAAAACAAATAGTTAGCTTCTTTCCTGGAACACCAACTTATAGTTTCTTTATGAAATGGTTCGCTTGGGGTACATGGCCTCATGCAGTACTATATACTATAATGATAATAGGGTTCACATACTTCTATACAGCGGTTACATTTAATCCAATAGAAGTTGCCAATAACATTAAAAAATATGGTGGATTTATACCAGGTATCAGACCAGGAAAACCAACTTCAGACTTTATCCAAAGGTCTTTAGGAAGAATAACGTTAGTAGGTGGATTTTTCTTAGCAGCAATAGCAATCGTACCTATCATACTAATGTCCTTCACTGGTATTAAGTTATACTTTGGTAGTACTTCGTTGCTTATCGTCGTTGGTGTAGCAATGGATACAGTGAAACAGATAGAAGCTCAAATGGTAATGAGAAATTATCAGGGCTTCTTGAAGTAAGAGGAGTTGATGATATGAGAGTTGTATTATTAGGACCTCCGGGAGCAGGAAAAGGCACACAAGCTTCCAAACTAATAGAAAAATATAATATTCCACATATATCAACTGGAGATATTTTTAGAAAGAACTTAAAGGAAAAAACACCATTAGGCATAAGAGCCAAAGAATATATGGATAAAGGTCTGCTTGTTCCAGACCAGCTAGTAGTCGAAATCGTGAAAGACAGGCTTACTGAGTCTGATTGTGAAAAAGGATTT
>JAUQXG010000320.1 GCA_030834765.1 Lutispora sp. | reverse complement strand
TATCCTTCAAATAGCCTCTTGTTGCTGCAAATATGCTTATTACTTGATATTCCACTTCCATAGGCTTATATTGTGATTGCTTCAATATTTCCTGAACTCTTTTTCCTTGCTCCAGCTTTTCTTTGGTTTCGCTATCAAGCTCCGAGCCAAATTGTGAAAACATAGCAAGCTCTCTATACTGTGCCAAGTCTATTCTAAGTCTGCCTGCTACCTTTTTCATTGCTTTTGTTTGAGCATTTCCTCCTACTCTTGAAACCGAGATACCAGCATTCATTGCTGGTCTTATTCCAGAGAAGAAAAGCTCTGGTTCCAAGAATATCTGACCATCGGTTATAGATATAACATTGGTAGGTATATAGGATAGCTCTCCGGCCTGAGTTTCAACGATGGGAAGTGCTGTAAGAGATCCTCCTCCATTTGTATCACTAAGCTTAGCTGCTCTTTCCAACAATCTTGAGTGGAGATAAAATACATCTCCTGGATATGCTTCTCTGCCTGGTGGCCTTCTAAGCAAAAGGCTCATCTCTCTATAAGCTACAGCATGCTTTGATAAATCATCAAATATAACAAGAGCATCCTGCCCTTTGTGCATAAAGTATTCTCCCACAGAACAAGCCGCAAAGGGTGCAATATATTGTAAAGGGGCCGATTCGCTGGCTGAAGCTGCTACAATGATTGTATAGTCCATTGCATCATGCTCTTCCAATGTTTTAACTAGATATGCCACAGTAGAAGCCTTTTGTCCTATAGCAACATATATGCATATTACATTTTTACCTTTTTGATTGATAATCGTATCTATGGCTATAGCCGACTTCCCTGTTTGCCTATCTCCAATGATTAGCTCTCTTTGACCTTTCCCTATAGGAGTAAGCGCATCTATGACTTTTATTCCTGTTTGAAGAGGCTGCCTTACTGGCTGCCTGTCTACGATACCCATAGCTTCGCCTTTTACTGTTCTTCTAGGTCCTTTTATATCTCCTTTATTGTCTATGGGCTCTATCATAGCATTTACTACTCTTCCAAGGAGCTCCTCCCCTACTGTAATTTCTGCTATTTTGCCCGTTCTCTTTACCGTATCTCCCTCTTTTATATCGTGATCAGGACCTAATAGTACACAGCCGATATTATCTTCCTCAAGATTCAGTGCCATACCGTACACATTTCCTGGAAAAATCAGTAACTCATCGCTCATACAATCTTTTAACCCATAAACTCTTGCTATTCCATCTCCCACTTGTATAACTGTTCCTACATCCTCCGCTTCCACCTTTACTTGAAAGCTTTTCAATCTTTGCTTTAATATACTACTGACTTCTTCAGGTCTTATATTCATCTTAACATCTCCCTGCAGCTATGCTCCACATTAATAGAAAGGATAAAGGCACTAGCCTTTTTCATCTTAACCTCTAAATTGCATCATAGAGTAATTCAGCCTTTAAACTCTCTAGTTTTCCTTTTATTGTTGTATCAATAATCTGATCTTCTACTCGAATCAATAATCCTCCAAGCAAGCTGTCATCAATGGTATATTCTATTGCAACTGTTTTGTTCAAAAGCTTTGTAAGCTTTAAAGACAGTTTGCGTTTTTGCCCATCATCCAGCTCATTTGCAGAAGTTACATATGCTTTTACCATATTGCAGTAATTCATATAAAAATCTTTATAGTTTTCAATGATACCTTTTATATAATCTATTCTTTCTTTCTCGACCAGAAGTTTCAATAGACTCATTATACTTGAATCAAGTATGTCAGAAAATATTTCATCTATCATTTGCTGCTTTTCTATTGAGCTTACATTTGGATGTTCTAAAATTTTACATATGCTTTGGTTTTCATTTAAAAGCTTTTCCAATAAGTTGAGCTGCTCCAAAACTATTTCAATTTTGCCTTCTTCCTTTGATACATCAAATAAAGCGCTGCTATATCTTCTGCTTACAATATCCATTATTAACCCCTTCCTGCATCTGCTGCATATCATACAGTTGCTGCATTGAAATCAAATTGAAAAGATGAAATCTTTTCAACCTACATCCCTTAAGTCTTTATACTTAAAAATCTTCTATCGCCTCATCAATGAGCCTTTTATGAAGTGCTTCATCCATTTCTTTCTTTATAATCTTCTCGGCTATACCCATAGAAAGCACTGCTACTTCCCTCTTTAACTCTTCACGACCATTTTTCATCATAAGTCCTTTTTCATTTTCCGCATTTTGTATCAGTCTTACTCTTTCTGTCTCTGCATCTTGTTTCATTCTGTTAAAGAGCTCTTCCCCTTTTATTCTGCCATCTGAAATGATCTTGTTTCTTTCATCTTTTATTGAAGAAAGCTTGCTTGTGTATTCTTCAAGGCGATGCTCCGCTTCCATATTTAAATTTCTTGCATACTGTATATCTGCTAAAATTCTTTCTTTTCTGTTTGCCATAAAATCATTTACAGGCTTAAAAAGAAACCTTTTCATTATCCAAAATAAGACCACAGTATTTAAAAGAGTAAATCCTATGGTTATTAACTTAATGTTTAAATTAACTATTTCTCCATTCATAAATAAGCTCCCTCCAGCTAAAGTTAAAAGCAATGCTGCCAAACATAATAACGCTTGACAGCTTAGGCAGTTCTAACCCAGCTTTCCTGCTAATACAAAAATAATCAATAAAGCTATTAAAAGTCCATAAATTGAGTTTGATTCTGTTATCGCATTACCTATTATGAGTGTTGAAAGAATGTCCTTCTTTGCTTCAGGTTGTCTAGCTATGGCCTCCACTGCTTTTCCTGTTGCAAAACCTTCACTTATACCAGGTCCTATTGCCACTAGTACTGCAAGACCTGCTCCTATAGCGCACATTCCAATTAATAATGCTTGTGCATCCATATTTAAAACGCCTCCTTAAATTCTTTTTTATATATTTTGTATTATGACAGCTTAGTCTTAATACTATTTTGAATGCTCCTCTTCCACATCAGTGGCATTAGCTGTTAACACCATGGTTAGCATAACAAAAACCAATGTTTGTATAAATCCATCAAAGATATCAAAATAAAAATGAAAAGGGATAGGGATAATGGCCATGGCATAAATATTCATGCCTCTTAGAAAGTCGTAAATAAGTCCCATTATAATAACTCCTGCTGTTACATTCCCAAATAAACGAAGACTCATGGATAATATTGGTGTAAACTTATCCAGCAAGTTAAGTGGAAAAAGCAAAGGTATCGGTTCAAATATCTCCTTAAAATAGCCTGATATCTTATGTGCTTTAATCTGATGATATTGAACTACTAAAAAAGTTGCCAATGCAAAGCCTAATGTGACTGAATAATCAGCAGTTGGGACCTTTTCCACTGCAAACATTCCCATAATATTAGAAACCATGATTAGTAATCCTAGTGAACCAATATACGGAGCTAACCCTATATTCCTTTCTCCCATGGTATCCTTTGCCACATTATAAATAAACTCTACAAATGCTTCTACAAATGCTTGAAGCTTTGTCTCAGGAACATCCTTAAACTTTCCTCTTTTTAAGGATACATTCACAAATAACGAGAAGGCAATTAGTATAGCCATGACTATCCACATGTTGATGATCGACTCTGGAACTTCTATCTTCATAAACCATACTCCTGTCTAGATAATGGAAATGTAAGATTTCTTACATTTCTTTTCTGCTCTAAATATTGTTTTTAATGTCAATACAATTCTTATTGATAAAAGACCTATAATTGTAGCAACAAGACTTAATGACTCAAGCCTTATAGCATAAAAGATGGCAAAGCTCAGAATTAAGAGTCTTGCTAAATAAAATAATGTGTAATAATATCTTGACTTAACATTCCCATTAAAAAGATTGTTAATACAGTACGCCATGATGTAAAAGTTAGTCAATGCTACAATACATCCAAAAACTAAACCTAAC
>JAUQXG010000319.1 GCA_030834765.1 Lutispora sp. | reverse complement strand
GCAGACTGAAACAAGAATTATGGAATATGTTCCCCGTTCAGTAACTGTAACGCAAAGCGAGCTTCAGGGCAAAACAACTATTGAAGCGGCACCTGATTCAAAACAAGCTGATATTTACAGGAGACTTGCAAAAAAGATAGCAGAACATACAGATTCCACAGTACCAGCTCCTCTTGATACAAAAGAATTACGAGACTGGGCATCTAAATGGGCAGATAGCCTTCTTGCTCTTGAAACAGGCGAAGTGAGGGATATCAGAAGCAGTATTTAAAAAGGATGAAAGAAGGTGAAAAGAATGATAGATATATCCAATCTGAGCAAGGTGTATCATACGCCCTATGGCAAAGTCACTGCCCTAAAGGATATCAATCTCTCCATAGAAAAAGGAGATATATATGGAATAATAGGCTTTAGTGGTGCTGGCAAATCTACTTTGATAAGATGCTTAAACCGTCTTGAGGAGCCAGATACGGGTAAGATTACCATAGAAGGTCTGGATATAAATTCTCTGGATAAGAAGTCCCTTAATAAAACAAGAAAAAAAGTAGGTATGATATTTCAACAATTCAATCTTTTAGATTCAAGGACAGTATTTGATAATGTTGGATTTCCTTTGGAGCTTGATAAGGTTCCAAAGAAAGAAATCAAGGAAAGAGTGGAAGAAATCTTAGATTTGGTGGAGCTTACAGACAAAAGGAATGCATATCCTTCTCAACTGAGTGGTGGACAGAAACAAAGAGTGGGCATAGCAAGAGCTCTTGCAAATAAGCCAGATATCTTGCTTAGCGATGAAGCTACATCGGCCCTGGACCCCTTGACCACATACTCTATACTTGAACTTCTAAAGGATATAAACGAGAAACTCAATATTACCATTGTTCTCATAACCCATGAACTGGATGTGATCAAGTATATATGCAAGAATACTGCAGTGATAGAACAGGGTGAAATAATAGAAAAGGGGGCTACCAATGATTTGTTTATCAATCCCAAAAGCGTGACCCTAAAGAAGTTCATAGAGATCCTATCCAATTTTCAAGAGAATGGCTGTTACCAGGGAGGTGATGGGATATGAGCGATGATTTGATAGAATTGCTGCTAGTTGGACTGGGCCAGACAATATATATGATGGCAGCAACTGCCATAGTTTCTTTTATTTTAGGATTTCCACTTGGCATTATTATGGCAATAACAGATAAGGGAAATATATGGTCCCATATCAAAGTGAATAAGACTTTAGGAACAATCATTAATATCATTCGTTCTGTACCAGAAATCATTCTTATTGTAATATTGATACCATTTACAAGGCTTATTATGGGCACCTCATTGGGAACCACAGCAACGATAGTTCCACTTTCCGTAGGTGCAGCTCCATATCTCGCAAGAATTATTGAAAATTCTCTCAGAGAAGTTGACAAAGGGAAAATTGAAGCTGCTCTTTCCATGGGAGCAAATCAATTTCAGATCGTGACAAAGGTGATTATCCCAGAGGCACTGCCTTCCTTGATAAGAGGATTGACATTAGGGCTGATATCAATCATTGGGTTAACTGCGATAGCAGGTGCGACAGGAGCAGGCGGATTGGGAAGTTACGCCATAAGATTCGGTTATCAAAGATATAGAACAGATGTACTGATTGGCACAGTAGTATTAATCATATTATTGGTGCAGGGAATACAGTATTTTGGTGACTCCTTAGCAAAGTATATCAATAGAAAAAGGTATAAATATGAATAATTAAAAAACAAAATTATAGCAGGGTTTATAAATGAAAATAAAAGGAATATTGTTAAGCTCAATTTTATCAGTGATATTAGTACTGGGCGGATGCAGCACCAAAAGTTCACCAGTTGCTTCTGCAACGGATGCACCAAAAGAAGTGACCATAAGAGTCGCAGCTGATCTTGTACCCCATGCAGAAATACTGGAGCATATAAAACCTACATTGGCAAAGGAAGGTGTGAAGCTAGAGATCGTAACCGGAGTAGAACAGCAAAACGAAGCAGTTAGAGATAAGCAGGTAGATGCAAATTATTTTCAACATGTACCATACCTTCAATCAGTAGCCGGTGAAATAAAATTTGACTATGCGGTATTAGCCAATGTTCATGTAGAGCCCATAGCTTTATATTCTACAAAAATAAAGTCTATAGATGAGCTGAAAGACGGATCAAAAATATTGATTACCAATGACCCTTCCAATGAATACCGCATGTTGGTACTGCTCCAGAGCAAGGGACTTATTAAGCTAAAAGATGGGCTTACAGATTTTAAAGCTACCACTAAGGATATCATTGATAATCCAAAGAAACTGGAATTCATAGAAGTGGACTCCGGATTGCTGGTAAGAAATCTTCCAGAAGTAGATGGTGCTATCATCAATACTAACAGAGTATTAGAAGCAAAAATAGATCCAGAGACTGCTTTATTCAGAGAGGATGCTAAATCCCCTTACGGCAATATCGTTGTAGTGAGAAAAGGAGAAGAGAATCGTCCTGAATTTATAAAACTTAAAAATGCGCTTCTTAGCGATGATGTGAAAAAATTTATAGAAGATAAATATGGTGTAGCTGTTGTACCAGCATTTTAAAAGAGAGTATTAGTTAAAAAAAGTGATGCAGTGTAGCTGTAGAAAGGAGTCTAAATGACAAAGCGTAATAATTTGCAAGATGGCAACTTTGCCCATCTGACGAAAAGACATCCCTGTCTAAGTGGTGAAGCTAATACCAAATATGGGAGAGTGCATCTGCCTATAAGCCCTTCGTGCAATATACAATGTAAATTCTGCAAAAGAGGCTTTAATAAATATGAAAACAGGCCTGGGGTTTCAGCAGGAGTAATAACCCCTGCTGAAGCACTTGAATATGTGGAAAAAGCACTTGAGCTTTGTCCGGAAATAACTGTGGTGGGTATAGCCGGACCTGGAGATACGCTTGCATCAGATTATGCAATGGATGCATTTAGCCTTATACATGAAAAGTATCCCGATCTTATCAAGTGCATGAGCACCAATGGCCTGCTGCTGTCGGATAAGGCCGAAGCAGTTATAAACTCTGGAGTTAGAACAATAACTGTAACAGTTAATTCTATAAATCCAAAGATACAGAGCAATATCTGCTCTTATATCAATTATAAAGGAAAACTTCTTCAAGGTAAAGAGGCCGCAGAGGTGCTTATAGATGCGCAGCTTCAAGGCATTGAAAAAATAGCGAAACTAGGAGCTTGTGTAAAAATAAATACGGTTTTAATACCAGGAGTGAATGATGGTGATATTGAGAATATATCAAGAGAGACATCTAAATTAGGGGCTTCAATATTGAATATCATTCCATTGATACCTCAAAATGAGATGTCAACCTTAAGCCCTCCTGACTGCAATGAGTTAAATACTGCAAGAGAGAAGGCTGAAAAATATCTTCCTGTTTTTAGACACTGCCAGCATTGTCGTGCTGATGCCTGTGGAATTCCAGGATCCGGTAAAGAACTTTCTGGGTTGCTGTATGACAAAGTTTTTGATACGTTTTCTCATGGTTAATTACGTCTATTTTATAAGGAGGTTCATTTATGAGTACAGTTAATCTTCATGCACCAGAAGTTCAAATCCGCGAGGTTCGCCTTGGGTCCATTACTGGATTTGAGGGAACCGCAGGAGAACTTGTAAAAAATTCCCGTCTAGGCTGTTTAAAAGATAGTACAAGGAGCTTCAGTCAATGCATGGGATGCAGTTCTGGAAATGCTTTATGCCAGCTTGCTATGATAAAGGATGCTGCAGTTATCAATCATGCTCCTGTGGGGTGCTCTGGGGATTTCTTTGGATATAACTTTGTGTATCGTGTAGGGCAGATGGAAAGAAATCTGCCTGCTGTCAATGGTCGTTATTTTAATACGAATATTGAAGAGCAGGATACTATTTTCGGAGGAGTAGAAAAGCTTGAAGAAACCATTCGTGGAGTTTACGATAGAGTACATCCGAATGCAATCTTTGTTACGACATCTTGCGCATCAGGCATTGTGGGAGACGATGTAGAGAGTGTTACAGAAAGATTATCCCATGAGCTTAGCATACCAGTTGTGGCCTGCTTTTGCGAAGGCTTTAAATCAAAAATATGGACTACTGGCTTTGATTCAGCTTATCATTCTATTGTAAGAAAATTAGTGAAGCCGCCAAAGAAGAAAACGAATAAGGTCAATATCATCAATTTCTGGGGGAGCCATGTATTTGATGAACTTCTTGGTCAATTGGGATATGAGCCTGACTATATTGTTCCTTTTTCAACAGTAGCACAGCTTGAGCACATATCAGAAGCTGCAGCAACCATACAGATTTGCCCTACACTAGGAACTTATATGGGCGCAGCACTTGAGCAGGTCTATGGCGTACCAGAAATAAAATCCCCTCCAGCTTATGGAATGATTGGTACTGATAACTGGATGAGAGAGCTTGGCAAAGTCCTTAACCGACAGGAAGAAGTGGAAGAGATTATTAAGAGTGAGCATGAGAGAGTGATTCCTAAGCTTCAAGAATATCGGGAAAAGCTCAAGGGTAAAACTGCCTATATCACGGCTGGGGCAGCCCATGGTCATGCACTTATAGCCCTTTTAAGGGAGTTGGGACTTGAAGTGCGAGGTGCGGCAATCTTCCATCATGATCCAATTTATGATAATGGTGACATTCAGTCTGATGCCCTTGCTCATGATGTCAATACCTATGGAGATATAAAAAATTATAATGTCTGCAATAAACAGGCATATGAACTTGTTAATATTTTAAATAAAGTAAGGCCTGATATTATGATTGCAAGGCATGGAGGAATGACACTTTGGGGAGCAAAGCTAGGCGTTCCTACACTTCTAATAGGGGACGAACAATTTGGATTTGGATACCAGGGTGTATTGAACTATGCTGAAAGAATATTGGAAACTCTCAATAACAAAGAATTTGTAATCAATCTGGCAAAACATAGCTCAATGCCCTATACCAAATGGTGGCTAGAACAAAACCCATTTACTTTCCTTGGAGGTGATTTAAGTGTCGAAGTATATTGAGCAGCCCAGGTACTCATGTGCCCTAGGTGCACAGCAGTCTGTAGTAGCAATAAAACGGGCAGTACCGATTTTGCATTCAGGACCGGGCTGCAGCGGAAAAATAAGCAACCTTATCGGACAGGGTGAAGGCTACGCAGGAGGAAATACCATACCTTGCACCAATGCAAGTGAATCTGAGATCGTTTTTGGAGGCGAAGAAAAGCTGAAAAAAGTTATCGAAGGTGCATTTAAGGTAATAGATGCAGACTTGTATGTAGTCCTAACCGGCTGTACATCTGATATAGTTGGTGATGATATCGGTAATGTAACCAGCGAATACCAGCACCAGAATAAGCCCATCGTATATGCAGAAACCGGCGGATTTAAAAGCAATAACTATGTTAGCCATGAAGTTGTTGTCAATGCTATCATAGACCAATATGTTGACAAATTTAATGTAGACAGAACTGTTACAAAAGGACTGGTGAATGTATTTGCTACAATTCCATATCAGGATCCGTATTGGGACGGGAATCTTGAAGAAATAAAGAGAGTACTTGAGGGAATAGGACTGAAAGCAAATATACTTTTTGGTTATAGCTCCAATGGAGTTGAAGAATGGAAGACCATACCTAATGCAGAATTCAACATTGTCATAAGTGCATGGTCAGGTCTCAAGATTGCGGAACATCTTAAAGAGAAATACGGAACGCGTTACCTCCATTTTCCCTATCTGCCTATTGGGGGCAATGAAACCTCTAAGTTTTTAAGACAGGTAGGCGACTTTGGTAATCTTGAAAAAACTTTAGTAGAGACCTTTATAAAAAATGAAGAAGAAAAATTTTATGCTTATATTGAACGTACTGCTGATTTTATGCTTGAATTCAGATATGGGCTGCCGAGGAGTTTCTATACAATCCTTGATGCATCTTATGCATTGGGATTTTCAAAATACCTTCTTAATGAGCTGGGAATAATTCCTGCAAAGCAGTTTATTATAGATGATACTCCTGAAGAGTTCAGACAATCTATTCAAGAGCAGTTTAAGAATATATCTGAGTATAGATCTGCTGAGGTAGTATTTGAAGTGGATGGGGGTGCCATACAGGAGGAGATAAGGGCTGATGAGCGCAAGAACAGATCTTTGATTCTCGGCAGCGGCTGGGAAAGAGATCTGGCAAATGATCTGGGAGCAGATCTTCTCATTGTAAGTGCCCCTGTTTCGTACAGACTTGTTTTAAACTGTGGTTATGCTGGCTATAATGGCGGGTTAAGAGCCATAGAAGATATCTATGATAGAGTTCTTAATACTTACAGGTAAAAAGTTTTCTGAATTTATTTTGTGCAGCATAGCTGCAGAAAGGAGTTAAAATGGCATATAAAATTGCAGTAGCCAGCAGCGATGGAAAAGTAGTGAATCAGCATTTTGGAAGAAGCAAACAGTTTTTGATATTTGAAGTAAATGATAGTGGAAAATTTAGTTTTATTGAGCTGCGCCAAGGCATCGCTCCTTGTCAATTTGGGGAACATGATGAAAATGATATGCAAAAAGCAATTGAGGTGATTGCAGACTGTAATGCAGTATTGGTAAGTCAGATAGGCCCAAGAGCTGAAAATGCATTATATGCAAAAAAAATAAAAGCATTTACTTTTGCCAGCTTCATAGATTCTGCTCTCGAAAAATTGATCAGCTATGAACAGAGGAATAAGGGTATTCTGATGAAAGGTTTTTGAATAGCTGAATGAAAAAAATAATATGATATTAGCCTGTATATGATAGAACCCTCTGATTTTATAAAATCAGAAGGTTTGTCATTCATTTAATGAGGATTAGCATTATTATAAACTTTGATTTGCCCTCCATCCAACTGGCTCTTTAAAGTATCTGGATTATAATTATCAGGGAAGAAATAAGCATTAAATTCTCTTTCGATGATTGGATATTTTGAGCCATTGTAAGTGTCATCAATTACATTCGTATCATGATCTGTTTGATCGACTTTATCAGTTATTTCTTTTCCCATTTTTAGATCTCCTTTCCATGATATTTGTTATATCATTATTTGGCTTTTGCGACTCATATTTAATTTTAGCAATGATAAGATCATCATCTTCAATTGGTTCTAAAGTACCTATTGGTAAAATGTTTGGGATTCTAGCATTTTCATTTTTCATATTCTTACCTCAATCTTTTTAATCTAAGTTTATTTTTTGCAAACATTGACTAATATATACTGTTAACTTTTGTTCTAAAAGAAGAATAGTAAATTTATACCTTTATTTTCTAATTTTTTATAAAATTATATTTTGCAATAGCTGTTGCAGATTCTTAGTACACTTGCATTTCATTGATATTATCCATATAATTAAAAGCATAAAATTATAAAATGAGGGATCGAAATTCATGAATTTAAAAACAAATGCCATGAGGATTCTTGATAAGGCAGGAGTTTCATATCATACCTATACGTATGATCACAGCGATGGGCTGATTGATGGAATTTCAGTTGCGCAAAAAATGAGGCAACCCATGGAGCAGGTTTATAAAACCCTTGTTACAAAGGGGGCAAGCAGAGAATACTATGTTTTTATTATTCCTGTTGCCCATGAGCTTGATTTAAAAGCGGCAGCTCGATCTGTGAGCGAGAAATCTATTGAGATGATTAAAGTTGCGGACATAAACAAGATTACAGGTTATATTCGGGGAGGGTGCTCGCCAATAGGAATGAAAAAAGAATATAAAGCTGTACTAGATAGCTCTTGCAATAAGTTGGATAAAATAATTATTAGCGCAGGTAAGATAGGACATCAAATTGAATTATCGCCTAAAGATTTAATTAGGCTTATTCATTGTGATATAGAAAGCATTATAGTGCAATCGTGATGAAACTTATGAGAAAAAGACAGGGTTTACAGAAGCTCTTTTAGGCTAAAATAGACTTAGTACATATTTGGGAGGTAATTATGGATTTAGATAAATTAAACAAGGAACAAAGGGAAGCAGTGGTTCATACAGAGGGTCCATTGCTTATATTCGCCGGAGCAGGCTCTGGGAAGACAAGAGTGCTTACTCATAGAATCGCATACTTAATAGAAGAAAAAGGGGTGTATCCATCTAATATATTGGCCATCACCTTTACCAATAAGGCTGCTCGAGAAATGAAAGAAAGAGTTGACAAGCTCATGGACACCAGTGCAGCAAATATGTGGATTTCCACCTTTCATTCTGCTTGTGCTAAAATCCTAAGAATCAATATTGAACGACTTCCAGATTATAAGAAAAACTTTTTGATATTTGATTCCGATGATCAGGAGAAAATAGTAAAAGAATGTTTGAAGGAATTGAATTATAATGAAAAGAATTTTCCACCAAGAAATGTACTATCGGTTATATCACGATCAAAAGACCAAATGATAACAGCAGAAAAGTTTATGGAAAAAAACATGAGCGATTTTAAAATGAGAAAGTTTGCTGACATCTATAAACTATATCAAGATAAATTAAAGAAAAATAATGCGCTGGACTTTGATGATATACTGCTAAAAACTGTAGAATTATTAGCATACAATGAGGATATATTAAAGCATTATCAAGACAAGTTTAAATATATTATGGTAGATGAGTATCAAGATACAAACTACTGCCAATATAGGCTCATTAGCTTATTGGCAAAACAACATAAGAATCTTTGTGTCGTAGGCGACGATGATCAATGCATTCCAGAAGGATCCATGATAAGAACAGCAAAAGGCATAATACCTGTGGAAAATTTAATGGAAGGAATGATGGTCAAAACGGCTTTAGGGTTTGGCGATGTTGGAAGTGGAGAAGTAGACAAAATAATAAAGAAACCTTATTGCGGAAAGATGATGAAAGTAAGAACAGAAAGTGGTAAAGAAATGATTACTACGCCTAATCACATTACTTTTGCGAAGATGAACGCAATTCCAGATGTATATTATATCTATTTAATGTATAAAAGAGATATGGGCTATAGAATAGGAAGAACACAAGGGACTAGAAGCCGGAAAATAGGCGATCATTCAAGTGGTATAGCTATAAGGTTGAATGGTGAAAGGGCTGACAAGGTATGGATTATTAAAGTATGCAAAGATATAAGAGAAGCAAGCTTTTACGAAGAATTGATCTCTGTTAAGTATGGAATACCTAAAATTTGCTTTAGTGAAAAGGGAAGAAGCTTGAATATATCACCAGAGCAAATAAAGGAAATGTTTAAACAGATCAATACAATAGAAAATGCAGAGGTATTAATGCAGGATTATGATCTTATGCCCGAGTATCCTCACCACATTGCATCAGCGGTTATAAGAGGACAGAGCATTCGAAGAAACCTATATATCAGCTACTTTAGCGGAAAAAAAACCACAGAAGGAAAAGCAAGGGCACACAGAATTAGTTTTATAACATCAGGCGAGGAATATAGATTAAAATATAAAGATTCAGGGTTTCCAACGAGATATTCAAAAGCAAATTGCTGGAGAATAGAAACTGAAAGAAAAGATTATGATATGGCAGATGATTATGCCAAAGAGATATTAAAAGTTGATGAGTCTTTAGAGTTATATAGAAAAGCAAAACTAACAGAAGAAGGCACCTTTATGTTCATGCCAGTAGGAAGCTTAAGAGAAGGCATGAGTGTGGCAGTATATGATAATAATAGAGTGATTGAAGATACTGTAATTGAAATATCTAGTTTTAACTATGATGGTTTTGTGTATGATTTGTCAGTACCGGAATTTAGGCAATACCTTGCAAATGATGTATTATTACATAATTGCATTTATTCGTGGCGCGGAGCTGATATTGGCAATATTTTAAACTTTGAAAAAGATTTCCCTGGCGCCAAAGTGATTAAACTGGAACAAAATTACCGATCTACCAAAACAATATTAGATGCTGCCAATCATGTTATTAAATGTAATTATGGTAGAAAGAATAAAAACCTTTGGACTGAAAACGGAGAAGGGAGATCTCTTATTCACTATAATGCATCAGATGAGAGAGATGAAGCTGACTTCATTACAGCAGAAATAGAGAGATTATCCATAGAAGAAGGAAGAGGGCATGGCGACTTTGCAGTGCTTTATCGCACCAATGCGCAGTCTCGTATTATAGAAGAAATGTGTATGACGAGAGGCATTCCTTATAAAATAGTGGGTGGATTTAAATTCTATGATAGAAAAGAAGTAAAGGATATCATTGCTTATTTAAGGACGATACAAAACCCAACAGGAGATTTGAGTCTTAAAAGAATTATCAACGTGCCCAAAAGAGGTATTGGAAATACTAGTATAGAAAAGCTGGAGAATCATGCAAAAGCCGCAGGTGATTCTATATTTGATGCACTGCTTGAGCTTGATGAAATAGAAGGTATCAATACCAAAGCAAAAAAGAATATGAGAGAATTCTATAGACTTATCGTAGAGCTTATGGCTATGTCAGAGACGTTAAGTATTTCTGAGCTTCTAAAAGAGGTTTTAGAACGTTCTGGATATTTAAAAGAATTGGAAGAGAGTGAAGATGAAGCCACTGAAAGCAGAGCCGATAACATTAGAGAGCTTCTCTCGGCAGCAATTGAATTTGAGAAGAAAAATGAGGATAAAACACTGGAATCCTTTCTGGAAAAATTAGCTTTGATGTCGGATATAGATAATTTGGAGACCAGCAATCATGCTTTGACTATGATGACACTGCATAGTGCCAAAGGGCTTGAATATCCTGTAGTATTCATAGCCGGAATGGAAGAAGGCTTATTTCCAAGTCAAAGATCCTATTTTGAGGATAAGCAAATGGAGGAAGAAAGAAGACTCATGTATGTTGGAATTACTAGAGCAAAGGAAAAACTTTATTTAACCTCTGCTTTTGAAAGAACAATATATGGGCATACAACTTATACCACCATATCGCAATTTGTAAAAGAAATTCCAAAAGACTTAATAACCAGAATATAGGAGTGAATGGGAAATGGACAAAGCACTTGCAAAGGCAAGAGTAGAGAAATTAACACAGGATATAAACCATCATAATATTGCTTATCATGTACAAGATAAACCAGAAATAGAGGACTATGAATACGACATGCTGATGAGAGAGCTCATAGAGCTTGAAGAAACGTATCCGGAATTTAAATTACCTAATTCACCTACACAGCGAGTGGGAGGAGAGGTTTTGGACGGCTTTAAAGAAGTCGTGCACAATACACAAAAATTAAGCCTTTCCAATGTATTTGATGAAGGAGATATAAGAGATTTTGATAATAGGGCTAGAAAGGCATTAGAGGAAGAAGTATCCTACATAGTAGAGCTTAAAATAGATGGTTTAACTGTGGTGTTAAACTATGAAGCAGGAATATTTGTAAGAGGAGCAACCCGAGGCAATGGTATAAAAGGAGAAGATATCACATCAAACCTTAAAACAGTAAAGTCCATCCCATTGACACTTAAGGAACCTTTAGATATAGAAGTACGAGGAGAAGTATTTATTGGAAAGAAAGAGTTTGAAAAATTGAATGCAATGAGAGAAGAAATGGAAGAGCAGGTTTTTGCAAATCCAAGGAATGCAGCAGCGGGATCACTCCGCCAGTTAGATGCAAAGATCACAGCTCGAAGGCCTTTAGATATTTTTGTATTTAATCTAGAGCATATAGAAGAAAAAAAGCTTCGAACACATGCGGAAGCACTTGAATATTTAAAGAGCTTGGGTTTTAAAACAAGTCCTTATCTCATAGAATGTAATAATGCTGAAGAAATAATCGCTCAATGCGATTATTGGAAGGACAAAAGAGGAGAGCTCCCATTTGAAATAGATGGACTTGTAATCAAAGTAAACGATCTTTCTCAAAGGGAAGTTTTGGGGTCGACCACAAAAACTCCTAGATGGGCCACTGCATATAAATTTCCTCCGGAAAAAAAGGCTACAAAGCTTGTTGATATTATCATACAGGTTGGTAGGACCGGTGCAATGACACCAACTGCAGTGCTGGAGCCAGTTAGGCTTGCAGGCTCCGTTGTTGGCAGAGCAACACTTCACAATGAAGACTTTATAAAAGAGAAAGATATTAGAATAGGAGATATGGTAATCGTTCAAAAAGCTGGAGATGTCATTCCTGAAATAGTAGAGGTAGTGAAAGATAAAAGGATGGGCAATGAGATACCTTATGAGATGCCTAAAAATTGCCCTGTTTGTGGAGCGGAGTCAGCTAGGGAAGAAGGAGAAGCGGCTATCAAATGTACCAATATATCCTGCCCAGCCCAACTAAAGAGATCATTGTTTCACTTTGTTTCCAGAGATGCCATGAATATTGAAGGATTAGGACCTCAGATCATGACTTTGCTGATGGATAAGGGATTCATTAAGGATGCTGCTGATATATATAAGCTTCATGAAAAAAAAGATGAGATTATGCAGATTGACAGAATGGGTGAGAAGTCTGTCAATAACTTATTAGATGCTATCGAAGCATCAAAACAAAATCCTTTGGAACGATTGATATTTGGATTAGGCATAAGAATGATAGGTGCAAGAGCTTCAAAACTTATTGCAAATCGTTTTACGAATATTGATGAGTTTTTTGCAGCTTCCTTTGAGGATTTGATAACGATACCTGAAATAGGCGATAAGATGGCGGCCAGCATCATAACCTTTTTTAAACAAGAGCAGAACAGAGAGTTAATAGAGCGATTAAAGATCTTTGGGGTCAATACAAATAGCCACAAGAAAAAGCAGGAAGAAAAGGCGCAGTTTAAAGGAAAAACTTTTGTGCTGACAGGTGCATTAATGTCTATGTCTAGAGACAAAGCAAAGGAAATAATAGAAGGCTTTGGCGGAAAAGTATCAGGAAGTGTAAGCAAGAAAACAAATTATGTATTAGCAGGAGAAGATGCAGGTTCCAAATTGGCTAAAGCAAATGAAATTGGCGTGGAAATAATAAATGAAGAAGATTTCATGAAATGGATCAATAATTAGCTAAAATTGGTTCCTTAAATAGCTTTCATATTAGATGATGGACTAATATATATTTTGAAATTTTCTTCACAAATTGCAGCTATTTAAGAGATAAGCCCTTAGAACCTTGAATTTTCAGACGATTTAGTATATTTACAATATACTATACTTATAACATGTGTGTATTGAAAACTTTGTAGATATCATGTAATATGTATGAAAAGAGTATAAAACCAATGAATCATTTCTTTATAAAACTTTCAGAGAAACAAGTATGATACATAATGAGGATTGTTTAGACCATTGAAATTCAGTGGTTTTGCAATATAATCAAAAATGATTAAGGGGGAGTATTTAATGAAAAAAACATTAGCATTCGTGTTAGCGCTTGTATTCGTATTGAGTATAGCATTAACAGGTTGCACACCTGCACCTACAACACCTACAGAACCAGGAGCTCCAACAGCTGAGCCAAAGGTTTTAAGGATGATTCAAACTTCTGAACCACCAAATCTAGATCCACAATTAGGTACAGACACAGTTTCAATTGAAGTTGACAATGCAATTCTTGAAGGTCTAGTTAGAGTTTATAAGAGCCAAGTTCAACCTGGTATGGCTGAATCATGGGATATTTCTCCAGACGGACTTACTTATACATTCCATTTAAGAGATGCAAAATGGAGCGATGGAAAAGCAGTAACAGCAAAAGATTTTGAATATGCTTGGATCAGATTATTAGATCCTAAGTTAGCTTCAGAATATGCATTCCAAGGCTACTATCTAGAAAATGGAGAAGCTTATAATACAGGTAAAATCACAGATCCAACACAAGTTGGCGTGAAAGCAACAGATGACAAGACTCTTGTTGTTAAGCTAGCTGCACCAACAAAATATTTCTTAGCATTAACAGGATTCTTATCCTTAATGCCAACAAGAGAAGATGTCGTTGCTACACATGGAGCAGCTTATGCTTCAGATCCAGATAAATTTATTACAAACGGACCATTCCTTTTAAAAGAATGGAAGCATGAAGAAATTGTAGTAATAGAAAAGAACCCAGATTATTGGAATCAAGAGGCTATCAAGCTTGATAGAGTTGAAATGCCAATCGTTCTTGATAATAAAACAGGCGTTAATATGTATGAAGCAAACGAAGTTGATACAGTAAATCTTACTAAAGACTTTGTAGATCAATATAAAGCCAAAGGACAGGATAAATATTTCATCTCAGGTTCAGAGTTCTATTTCCAATTTAACGTAACAGGCGGAACTGGCGTAACTCAAAAATTATTGGGCAATGCTAACTTTAGAAAAGCATTTGCTTATGCTGTAGATCGTCAAGCTTTCTGTGATGCAGTTCTTAAAAATGGATCATCACCAGCTACAAGATATGTATTACCACAATTAGCTGGTAATGAAAAACTATTCTCAGAAGAATATCCATTAGAGTATTACCCAAAAACAGCTGACCCAGCTAAGGCAAAAGAGTATATGGACAAAGCGCTTGCAGAATTAGGATTAACAGCTGACAAACTACCAGGAATTGAATTCTTAACAGATGACTCAGAAGATGTAAGGATTCAAGCTGAAGCGATACAAGATATGCTTTCTAAAAATGCAGGTATAAAATTAGAAATCAAACAAGTTCCTTTCAAATCAAGAGTTGATTTGATGAATAAAAAAGATTATCAAGTTGTTATGGCTGGTTGGGGTCCTGACTATGATGACCCAATGACATATCTTGATTTATGGGTAATCGGCGGCGGACACAATAACACGAACTGGGAAAATAAAGAATATACAGACCTAATAGCATTTTCTAAGACTACTGCAGACATGAAAGCCAGAGGCGACAAAATGTTTGAAGCAGAAAAGATATTGCTAGATAGCGGTGTTATAGTTCCTGTTTACAATAGACAAAGAGCATATGTTCAACAGGATTATGTGCAAAATATAAACAGACAGTTTATCGGAGCTGAAAGAGATTTCGTATTTGCTGATATCGTAAAATAATTAGTAAATACAAATAAAATTCCATATAATTCATAATGAAGGTCTTTATACCTTCATTATGTGTTTGTGGGCTAAATATGTACAAAAGTTCAGATAAAAAACATGAAAAATCTACAATTCTTATAAAAGACTTGTGTATAATGATAGATATTATTTTGATATGGAGGTGTTCTGATTGTTAAAGTATATAGGACAAAGATTCTTGATTTCACTTATAACAGTTTGGGTATTGGCAACAATCGTTTTCTTCTTGATTAGAGCATTACCTGGTGATCCTTTTAGCAGTGATAAAATAACTCCAGAGATTAAAGCAAATATGATGAAATACTATGGGCTGGACAAACCTCTTCCTGTTCAATATGTAAAATATATGGGAAATTTGGTG
>JAUQXG010000318.1 GCA_030834765.1 Lutispora sp. | reverse complement strand
AGGCTATTTTTCTTTATATGAAAAGGATGGACAATACCAACTATATGCCAGTGAAATATTGTTAGATGGAATTGGCGAACTTTATAAGGCTTATGAACAATTGAAATTAAAGCTTGAGAATGAAGGTATGTTTGACATATCTAAAAAAACGCCCCTTCCTTTTTTACCTTCAAACATAGGGATTGTGACTTCTCCCACTGGAGCTGCTATTAGGGATATCATATCAATAATAAAAAGGCGTTTTAATTCCACAAATATTTTATTATATCCTGTTCAAGTCCAGGGAGATAAAGCACCTTTTGAAATATCTGAAGCTATCAGATTTTTAAATCAAAATAACATTGTAGATTTGATCATAATCGGGCGAGGTGGAGGGTCCATAGAGGAACTTTGGGCTTTTAATGAGGAGCAGGTTGCCAGAGCCATTTCAGATTCAATAATACCTATTATCTCAGCAGTTGGACATGAAACTGATTTTACTATTTCAGACTTTGCTGCTGACTTTAGAGCAGCAACTCCTTCTTCAGCGGCTGAAATTGCAGTTCCAGATAAAATTGAATTAGCAAAGCATATAGATCAAATAAAATATCGTCTCAATTCAGCAATCATTAAGATGATTCAATCAAAGAAAATATATATACAAGCTGTTTCTCGGGACGAAGTATTTAGTAATATTGAAAAAAAGATATTAAACTATAGTCAAAGTGTGGACATTCTTGATAGATATCTGCAAATGAATATGGTGAGTATATTAAATAACAATAAATATTTATTAGAGAACTATGTGAGTAAACTAGACTTGTTAAACCCTGCTGCTTCGCTGCTAAGGGGATATGCCTTGGTCATAAACAAACAAAAAAATAACATGCTTATTACTTCCATAAATGATTTAGAAAAAGATGATATCATTAATATTAAGTTTAAAGATGGCAGTGTTGAAGCCACCATATTAAATATTAAAGAAGGTATATAACGATGAAAAAAGAATTAAGCTTTGAAAATGCATTAAAAAGATTAGAAGAAATTGTAGGAACTCTTGAATCAGGAAATATTACTTTAGAAGAGTCTTTAATAGTGTATCAAGAAGGGGTTATGCTTTCAAAGCTATGTAATGATAAATTAAAAGAAGCTGAAGGAAAAGTAATGAAAATAATAAATAAGGATGAATTATCCTATGAGGAATTTTCACTGCAAAACAATGTGGAGGAAAGATAATGAATCTAATGGATTACTTTAATATAAAAAAGAAAATAATTGATGATTATCTAAATACACTGCTTCCTTATAGTACATCAGAGCCTGTTATAAATGATGCCATGAGGTATAGTTTATTTTGTGGGGGTAAGCGAATCAGACCGATATTGAGTTTATTGGTCTGTGATATGTTTGGTGGAAATGAAGATGAGCTTCTGCCTTTTGCTTGCAGTATAGAAATGATTCATACTTACTCACTGATTCATGATGATTTGCCAGGCATGGATAATGATGATTTTAGGAGAGGTAATCCGTCAAATCATAAAGTTTATGGTGAAGGGTATGCAATCCTTGCAGGTGATGCCCTATTGAATAAAGCTTTTGAAATTATGATGACTACTATTGCCAATAACCCTGAGTCAAGATTTATTGAAGCTGCAAAGGAAATATGCACTGCTTCTGGCTTAAAAGGTATGATTGGTGGACAAGCGATAGATTTATATTATGAGAATAAACATATTAATTCTAATACGTTAGATAAAATGCATGAACAAAAGACAGGAGCCTTGATTTGTGCATCTTTAAATATTGGCTCTCTAATTTCTAATGCTTCTAATAAGGATTTCCAAACTATTTATAGTTTTGGGAGGCTCATCGGAAAGGCTTTTCAAATAACTGATGATATACTAGATATAACTAGTACAACTGAGAAGTTAGGAAAACCAGTAGGAAGCGATAAAGAAAAGCATAAATCTACCTATGTATCATTTTATGGATTAGAAGAATCAAAGTTATTGGCAAAAAAGCTAATAACCGATGCAAAGATGTTGATTTCTCCACTTCCTAATAATGCAAAGCTCATAGGACTTGCGGATTATATAATAAATAGAGAAAAGTAGTAGAGATTAGGGGGTATTTCTAATGGGATTTTTTATTAACTTTATTAACAATAAGGTTTTGTTGTGTTGTATCGTTTCATGGTTTATAGCTCAATTATTAAAAATATTCCTTACTTATAAAACTAGTAAAAAAATAGATTTGACAAGATTGGTTGGCTCAGGAGGAATGCCTAGCTCCCACACCTCCTTTGTAATGGCTCTTGCCACTGCCGTAGGGAAAATAAGTGGATGGGATTCTCCAGTATTTGCAGTATCCTTATGTTTTGCCTTTGTTGTAATGTATGATGCAGCAGGCGTTAGGAGAGCTGCTGGAAATCAAGCTAAAATACTAAACCTACTAATTGAGGATATTTTTCAACATAAGCCATTGCAAAATGAAAAGTTAAAGGAGTTGCTTGGTCATACTCCTAAAGAAGTCTTTGCCGGAGCATTGCTTGGAATTGTTATTGCAAATTTAATTATTTAAAATCGGAGAGTAATTATAATGTATAAGTATTTAGATAAAATAAAAAGCCCTGAAGATATAAAACAATTGAATTACGAAAACTTAAATCTTTTATCTGATGAGATAAGAGATTTTATAATAAAAGTAGTATCAGAAAATGGAGGTCATTTAGCTTCAAACCTGGGTGTTGTTGAATTGACTTTAGCACTTCATAAGGTATTTAATACTCCAAAAGACAAGATCATCTGGGATGTGGGACATCAGTCTTATGTGCATAAAATACTAACAGGCAGAAAAGAATCTTTTCATACATTAAGAAAGATGGATGGAATTAGCGGATTTCCAAAAAAATTAGAAAGTCCGCATGATACTTTTGATACAGGACATAGCAGTAATTCCATTTCTGCTGCATTAGGAATCGCAAAGTCAAGGGACTTATCTCACCAGGATTATTCTGTCATTGCAGTTATTGGAGATGGTGCTTTGACCGGTGGAATGGCCTTTGAAGCGCTAAATCATGCAGGTGAATTGCCAACCAATATT
>JAUQXG010000317.1 GCA_030834765.1 Lutispora sp. | reverse complement strand
TTATTACGAACTTTCAAAGTATGAAGACTCAATTAAATATTATGATAAGTGTTTAGCTTTAGATCAATCTGACTATTTTTCTTATTACGGAAAAGGGTTAGTATATATAAAATTAGGAAAATTTGAAGAATCATTAAAGTGCTTTGATAGAGCAATTCAAATTGACCCTAATAATGCTGAAGCTTATTGTAACAAAGGTAAAGCATATACGCATCTTAGTAGAATTAATGAAGCTAATAAATTATTTGATAAGGCAATAGAACTTAATCCCAATTATGCAGATGCTTATAATGAAAAGGGAATAGTTTACGATCACCAAGGTGACTATGAAAGCGCTATAGTGCAATATGATAAGGCACTAGCTATTGATAGTAAGAATGCTATTTATTTATGTAATAAAGGTGATAGTTTATTTTATTTAGATAAATATGAAGAGGCTATTAAAACATATGATAGAGCAATTCAAGCTGGCCCTAATTTTGCATTTACTTACTGTACCAAGGGTAAAGCATATGCGCGTTTGAATAAAATTAATGAAGCTAATAAATTATTTGATAAGGCAATAGAAATTGACCCTAATTATGTAGCTACTTATAACGAAAAGGGAGTAATTTTCTATAATGAAGGCGAATATGAAAATGCTATAGTGCAATTTAATAAGGTATTAGCCATTGATAGTAAAAATGTTGTTTCTTTATTTAATATAAGTGATAGTCTAATGTGTCTAGAAAGATACGAAGAAGTTATTAAACACCTTGATTTCGTTATAGAACTTGACCCAAGGTACATCCATTTATACAATATAAAAGGCTATGCTTTATTCCATCTTAATAGATATGAAGAAGCTTTAGATTATTTAAATAAAGCTATAAAAATTGATAATACATATGCAGATGCATACTTTGGTATGTCAATAGTATATATAATGCTGGATAATAATGATGAGGCATTAAAGCATTTAAAAATGGCAGTGCAATATGATGACACGTATAAAGAGTATGCTAAAGGAGCACATGTTTTTGATATCATAAGGGATACTATGGAATTTGAGAACATGATCGGAGAGTAATAAAAAGTAAGAGATGATAATAGCCTCTTGGAGCGATTGTTAGGACTAATATTCAGCTCTAAGAGGCTATCTATTTTATGACTGAAGCTATGATACTTTCTGGCAACCTTAATATATAAATGATGTTAACATATATTGAAAACAAACTTGTCCCAATCAACAGGATAGATATAAATCTAATCAAAATTATTTCTATTCTTCCTATTTTGATACCTCCTTTTAAAAAAGATAAAAAATACTTAGTATTAAATAAAACCCATAAACAGAAAAATGCTATTAACAAGCTGTATGTTATTACGAATATTGAATCCCTTTATATAATGAAATTAAAAATAATACTGCAATAATGGCTGAATAAATTATAATTAACAATTTTGCAGATCCAGCATTTCTATACATGTAATACACTCCAATTTATTATGATTTATATTTACAAGAGAGAAGCAGGTGATGAAATTTCCGTTATACTGAAAGCTTTACTTATTCAATACTACTATAGAAATAGATATTTATAATCGATCAGTATTTTTATGGCAAATAAAAGCAAGAATTGAACGATTACATAGCTAATCTTCATAGTCAATTTCTTCTTTTTTATAAAAAATGGATAATATGCAAAGCTTGTGAAAATTGATGCACCGATTAAAAATGCTAAAATCGGGTTTGAAATAGGAAAAAACTCGATATTTTCCATGTTTATTATATATTTTACGTATGAGTATCCTAAATGATAACCTAATGTTAAGGGCCAAATTAATGAAAATATATTTTTAAAATTTAGATGTTTTAGCTTGTACATAAAAAATGAACAGAATAAAGAAAAAAGTAGAGAGATAATAACTGATGAAAAGATAATACCCAAAGTGAAGCCTAGCTCTCTTACTAATGCCTCCATATAAACACCTTAGTTTGGCCTTTCTTTATATTACATTCCATTTTATTACCTCCTATATAGTCTTAAAATTATAGTTTATAACTTGAAGTAAATGCATATTTACGAGTGATATTAATTGCATCTACAGACACTCATGTTTCTCTATCTTTGTATCACTATCATTAAAGAACTCGCCCTCATATTTTGATTGTATAACTAATGTTTTAGCGATTATATCATGTAGACCTTGTTTTTTCTCGGTAAAGGCTACCATAATAAAACCTATGCATAAAAAAACCAGCATAAATATTATTGATACTTAAAACAATCATTTCATCTTCAACTAATTCAACATCACAGCGTTTACACTTTGTGAATCCTTTTCGATTTATCCCTGCATTTTGGACACCATGGCATAATGTACACCTCCAATCTTTAATTTATTGTGCTAGTATTAGTTACTTCATAAAATTTCTCGCAATTTTCCAGGAATTAAGACTGCTTGAAATTTACCGTATGGATATAAAGAATTGAAAAAATACTACTATGAATATGAAGAGAAGGAAATAAGATATATCTAATGTGATTGTCAAAATTGACAACCATTTCTTTCTATTTTTCTTAGTAAAATCGATTATTGATAATATTGCTGAAGTTAATACTGCGCAGAATAATACGTATGGAGCTATAGCAGTTATAGGAAGGAGTATATTTTTTAGCAATATGCCTAATGCAAAAAATACATATGAACCAATTAAAATAGTAAATGAGATTTTAGATATCTTGGAGACCTTTGTTTTAGTGTTTTCATCATTAGTTAAGATATTATTGTCCATATTATTAAACCCCATGTTTTATTTATATATAATTTATATCTATATAATATTTAAATACTTAAGTACCGGGATTCCAATTATGATTATTATTGCTATAGCTACATTTATGTTGCTTACTTTTTTATGAGTGATAGAGTATTTTCCGCTTTCATCCCATTTAGTTATACCTCTACTTATCAACCTGTCATAAGAAACAATATTAGTAATGAAGCCAATTATACTAATACCACACCCTAGACCATAAATCCAAACTGATACACTGCGGTTAAGTGCACAGCTATAGCTTAGCTTATTATTATCTTTGTCTCTAACAATAACACCTAGAAGATATTTACCAAGAGTAGTACCCTAAGTTGAAAGCAGAGCAGATTGTACAATAATCCAAATAAATAG
This sequence comes from Lutispora sp., assembly GCA_030834765.1. Taxonomy (GTDB): domain Bacteria; phylum Bacillota; class Clostridia; order Lutisporales; family Lutisporaceae; genus JAUQXG01. The sequence continues at coordinate 5,422 of JAUQXG010000317.1, read as the reverse complement.
TGAGATAGGCATAAAATAATTTATACGTGCAATTACATATATGATAGGTTTCGGAATAAATGACATTATTGAGCCTAGTATGAGAGAAAAGATTCCTATATCTATTGATCTAGCCCAGTACCTCGCCCAAGGGTGTACTTGATCGATATCAATTTCTTCAGAATCATTCAAATAAGCTTCAAACGTTACATCATCTGATATTGATGAGATTTCAAGATACTTTTTATCAATTTCTTCAGAGCTAAAACCATGAATAGTCATTTCTTTAAGGCAGCAAGCAATAAAGAAATCCTTTCCTAGAAGATATATATTTTCATTATCAACTTTAAAACTAATCCAGTCGCACCAGTTATAAAGCTCTAAGCTAAATTTTTCTTTTGAATCAGAATCAATACCAAAAACATTCCACTCGTTATATTTATTGCCAAATTCTTCACATTGTTTATTAATAATAATACGAACATTATTAGGATCGGAAGGGGAGAGATATAATAACTCATGAAATACGGTTTCATATTTCTCAATATTTTCTTTCTCGATATTAAAATTTCTTATTAAGGCGCGTTTAATATTATCAAATTTTACTTGAAATAATATATCTCTAAGAGTGCGATCTTCTTTTTCTTTATCTATAAGAGCATTATAAATACCTCGAGAATTTAACTCGTCATTTGCTGCATGAAGAGCTTCATCGGTATATTCTTTTGAAGAAATGTTTAATATTTCAACTAGTAGTTCATCTTTAAGTAAAGAAAACTGTTTTCTTAATTCCTCACTATGGTTTTGCATATTATTCCTCCAGCACATTATAATTAGTTTTGAAGAAATATATTATACTTATAAACTAGACTATAGGTGCTTTTGTTTATACTACTTGGTTTGTAGTGTTTTCCTGTTCATAAATCAAATATAATGAGCGGTTATTATCCCAGTATGTCTTAAGATTGAAAAACATTGAACTTCTTAATTGTTTTAGGAGATATTTTCAAAGCATATACAAATGTAATTATTGCATACAAGATTGAAGATAACCAAGGTATAGGAATTAAGAATAATGCAGGAGAAATAAATAGAGAAATAAATGCAAATATATTCTTCTTATTTGCAATAAAACGTCTGTTAAACATAATATCAGCAGTAGAAACTAATACTGCTAAGTAAAACATACTACAAAGCAAATCTATGATTAAAATAATTTGTATTAAATATGGTTATAAAACTTATAAAAATAAATATCAAAAGTATACTTATAAATGTAAAAATGGCTGATACAAATATTCTTATTAGACCACTATTTTTAAGATAATAGGAATATACAGTATAAGAGTCACTTGATAGTTTATTTTTGATGCTGCTTGTATCAAGATACTTTATGCTTGAGAATTCTTTTTTTATATTTTCAACTAATAATTCTAGCTTTTTTAATTCTTCATTTTCATTATCCTTGATACTTATTTCTAAAATCATAGGCTTAATTTTATCTGAACAGATTGGAAGTAAACTATGAATTTGATAAAATAATTCTTTATTACTTATATCCTTATTATTATATTTGCTAATAGAGAGTATTACTTCTGAATAAACATCAAGGCAGTTTTTGATTTCTTCATGTTCGACAAGCGTACTTTTTTCTAAGCTGTTATTAAAATATCTATACAGTAAAATACTTACCAGAACTAAGAAACTCCATAAATATAATTCTAGCTTATTTAAAGTAAAAAAAATTAACTCCCTCTTTCACAAAGTCAATATAACCCATATTACTACCCCCTACAGTGTATTAATATATTATATAGGGATTATCAAATTAATAATTGATATAATTACAGGATATTTCCAAATTCCCTTATATTCTACTACTTGTCCAATGCGAATAATGTCGAAAACTATACCATATGTAGAATTCTGCAATAAAAAAGTGACTTCAATAAAAGTCACTTAAACACAATATATTATTTACTGATAGCTTTAAAATAGGGCAGGAGACACATCCTAAATCATCTTATTATAAATAAGCACCGGCGGTAAGGTATACAAACATAGCAGTCTACTATCATTCTATATAGCAAAAATTGTTGGAGTAAAAGGTAGAAATGTAAGGGGGATATGCCTATCAACTCATTATTTTCTAGATTTAAATATTGCTATTGAACTTCTTTACCATTCTCTCAAATTCTTGAACGTATTTATCTATGCGCTTTTTATCTAAATGTGAATCAAGAAAAGGCTTCCCTTTGCCATGTATAAAAGTGTCTTTCATTTTTATACCACTGCTACTTTTCCATTCTAGTGGTTCATCTATCATATGGTACGGCCCCAAAGAAGATGATTTTACATTCACTAGCTTTGCGGTAAGCCAAGCAATTTGCTCTGTTTCAAATAAATTTGTGGGGAAGTTTAGTTCTTCAAGTGTTTTTATATTAGCTATGGGCGTTATATCATTATCAATAATTTTCTTTGCATTAAACTGCAAATATCTCAATTTAGTTCCTGCAAGAGGTTTCAAAGTATCCAAGGTCATAGTATTCCAGACCATATTTCCGAAATCAAAGAACTCTAAATTGGGAGCTGTAACAATATCATCAATGTTATGTAGTTTTGAAAAATCGTTAATTGATAATCCTTTTAAGGAAAAGTTTCTAGTCATATCCCATAGCTCATTACAACCTTGATTAAAAAAGTATCCTATAAATTCAATATTTTTCAACGATGAAAGAGGACTTAAATCTTTTACAGCTTTATTTTTAAAAAAGTATATGGACTTAAATTATCGACCATATTTTTCAATGAAATATTCAAATGAATCTTGTTTTAATCCCATGATTCTTATTTTATTAATTTCTGGATAATTTTTAATATCATCTATTTGTTTTTTCTCTAAAGCTCCACCAGATATATCAGCATTTGGGTTAGCTAATACATAATCATATTTCATATAGTTATTATAATTCTCAAATAAATTTTCCATTAAGACAACATCCTCTCATATCACTACTCCACAGATATTCATGCTTATATATGATTATTCAAATATTGTTATAAACTTCTTATGCGTTTTAAGCTTATCAATTTCATCTAAGTAAATGATTTCATATAAGCATTCGGAGTCAAGCTCAATAGCTTTTTTTAAAGTTTCAATTGCTTCATCCATCCTATCCAGTTTTGCATAACAATCAACTCGATTATAATATGCCCACGCATCATTAACATCAATATTGAGTATTTTATCATAATACTCTAATGCTTTTTTATAATCCTTTTGTTCATAATAGATATATGCAATTGAATAAAGAGGAGATGTGTCTGATTGATCCTGCTTAAAATAATTTTCATATTCCTTAATTGCATTCATTATCTGATTCATCTCACGATAACAAGAGGTAATATAGTATCTTGTACTTTTTGCATCATCGGGCTCAATCTCACGGTACTTCTTAAAGAATTCAAGTGATTTTGCATAATCCTTTATATCATTATAAACTATAGCCTTTCCCCAAATAGCTTGGGGAAAATCGGGACATAATTCGAGAGCAAAATCATAATACTTGATAGCCTCTTCTGGTTTTCTAAGCCCTCTAAGTGCATTCGCCTTATTACCATACTCATATGCAGAATTTGGTAATATAGCCAGTGCTTTATCTGCGAAATAATTTGCTGATTCATTTTTATCTATCATATGATAAGCCCAACTAAGATTATTTAGCGTGCTATCATTTTTCCCGTTTCTAAGTAATAATACGTTTAAAATATATAAACCTTCTTCAATTCTATTTTTGTATTGAAACTTAACAACTATAGCATTCATATCTTCTTCACTGAAAAGTGGAATATCAACAATAATTTTAGATTGCTCAAAAGCTTTATCAAACTCTTCATTATCAATCAACTCATTGATTTCTTCTAATTTTTCTTGTACTTTGATTCTTTTGTCAGGATTATTCGAACTCCATCCACAAAGCATTAAAATAAGCAATATCATCAAAATTGAAAAACTTAACTTTTTCATATATTTTTCTTCCTTTCAATTATATTAAGTATTGTATAGGTAGTTCAGTAAAAAATGTCTTTATAAAAATTAATATTTCACCTTATAAAATATCAGTTATTCATTAAATACCCTCAAATTTTCTCTCTGGCGGAGCTTCGCTCCTGGTGAAGAGGTGTGCTTGCCCCAGTCCCTAATCCAGAGCAAATACTTCCGGCAACCCAAGGCACGGACTGTTCCTCGCTCTTGCCGCCGTGTGAGGGTTTTGTCATCGGATGGATAAGACACCTATAACCTAGTTCAATCACAGATAACCCCCCAATGATTTTCTCTAAAGTATTCTGAGTAGATATGCTATTATTTGCAATACCATCCTGATGGTATTGCAAATAATAAGACCGTTAGCATCCACAACAAAATATGAAGAGCGATCAAGAAATTATAAATCTTCCAGTTATTCTTTTTTTGAATATACCCTAAAGCACAGTAGAGAGAAACCGCAAGAATAATAGACATTATTGGTCCAAATATGAATCCTGTAGCCATTGCATACCCATCAATAGTATTAAATTTCCTATCTAACATCCCAGCAATAGTAACCATAATGCTCCAATAGCTAACATATGATAATACGCATGACACTAAAACTATATTTTTGGATCTAAAAATTTTAAAAAAGTCATCCATTGTATTCTCTCCTGATGGTAATTTTGAGTAAGTAACTAATTTTTTCAGTAATCATTAGTAAGATGAAACCAATTATTAAATAAAAATGCGATTAATACATTATTTATCAGCTAAGAAGCAAATTATATTCTGGTTCCAAGCATGAAAAGAAAAGTATAACTTTGAAGTACCTTTCTGATAACGTCTCTAATTCCAGGCACCAAGAAGCTCAGATAGCTCTTATCTTAGACTGAAGAATGTGCTTTGGCTTCATTGTAGACTTGATCTTAATTTAGCCAAAGTGGACTTGAGTGCATTGATAGGTGAAGTTTTCTATTAACTTACAGAGGTTAATACTTCCTCAATACCATCTTTCATAAATTATTGATGTCATTGTAGAATGATGTGGTTTTTTATTGTTACAATCAATCGTATAGTAGCTGAATATTAATGCTTATCCATGGCATCAATAGAAGATTACATTTTATATAAAACAGTTACATTTTAGCACTTGTATAGCGCAAAATATGTCGAAAATAATACTATTTGTAAAATTTTGCAATAGAAAAAGATTCCCAGAAGAGTCATTTAATTAATATTCATGATGCTATTCAATATTTAATGTAAAAGGGTTGAATGAAAAGGTAAAATCTTGATTGCTAAATTCACTGCATTTTGCAAGATTAAGTTCTAATTTTTGCTTAACAAAAATAGATTTTTCATCTATAATGAGCATAGTAGCACAAAGAAAGATGGATTTTTTTACATGCT
>JAUQXG010000316.1 GCA_030834765.1 Lutispora sp. | reverse complement strand
GTGATAGAGTTAAATGTTTCTGATTGCCTTTAGATTTATTCATATTGCCCTCTCTTTTCGCACAGGCAGGCAATCCATCTGTACTTTTATTTTATGCCAGAGAGGTGCATCTGTAAATTCTATTCATATAGAATTTACTCTGACATCTGGAATTTACTTTTTCATTTTAGGCATTTAACATTTTTTACAAAAAGCTATATTGACATGAGAACACATGTTCGGTATAATTTGAGCTACCAAAAGCGAATTTTACAAAAATATATGGAGGTGACAAATACTTGAAGCAAATTATCTATTTTATCCCATCCTATGAAAAAACCATAGGATCAGTAACCAAAATAATGTTGGAGAGCGGAGAAGAGACAGTGGTAAATATAAAATGCAAAAGCTATTTTAATAGGATTTGCAGAGAATATACAGTGGACAGCTTCGCAAGCAGATCTAAATATGGCAAGCTCATCGGAGCTATCAACTTCATACCTATACCATTGAGCGGAGAGATGCTTTTAATACCTGTGAAGGTGAGAAAACCAATGGTGAAGGGTGATGAAGCGATGGGCTATGCCAACTTTCATCAGATTAAGAATTGCACAAAGGAAAAAACAGGAGAAGGGCAGCTGACTTTCCAAAATGATAGCAAGCTTAGAATTATTTCCAGCTACAAAACACTGCAAAAAAACATAAGAGAAGCAAGCATTATAAATGATTATTATAAAAAAGAAAAAGGGGTCCTGCGATATGCTGATTTAAATGAGCCAATCACTAGAGCAGAGCTGACACTTTTGGCCAGTTTATTGCTAAATCTCAAAAACTCTTTGAATATAGACAACTTATAAACTATAATTAATATAGTTCGATGAACAATTTTGAGGTGTTTAGCGTGGATGAAATTAAAGGTGTTATACAAGATATCGTTTTTAGAAATGAACAAAATGGCTATTCAGTCGTTGATATAGAGTGCGAAGATGACCTTGTGACTGTTGTAGGATATTTTGCCTTTTTAAACCTGGGCGAAATGATCAAGGCAGAAGGGGTATGGATACAGCACAAGGACTATGGCATGCAGTTCAAAATGGAAAGCTATGCTGTAGTAACACCTGCTTCTTTGATAGGCATAGAAAAATATCTAGGCTCAGGATTTATACCGGGAGTCGGACCTTCTATTGCAAAAAAGCTGGTAGAGAAGTTTGGCATGGATACTTTAGATATCATACAATATAATCCGGAAAAGCTTTTGGAAATAGAAGGTATAGGAAAGAAAAAGGCTGATAAAATGAATGAAGCCTTTCAAGAGCAAAAAGAGCTTCGTGATATTATGATTTTTCTTGAGCAGTATGGAGTGAGCCCCACCTATGCAGTAAAAATATATAAGGCATATGGCATAAATACCATTAAAGAAATAAAAGAAAATCCCTATAGATTAGCAGATGATGTTTTTGGCATTGGCTTTAAAATGGCAGATAAAATAGCAATGTCAATCGGAATATCAACATCTTCAGAATATAGGTTGGCATCAGGTGCAAAATATATGATCAACTATTATCATGCTCAAGGGCATACCTATGTCCCGAGAGATATTCTCATAGAAAAAACCCAAGAAATTCTAGATGTAGATAAGGATGATATAGATAATACACTGATGGCTTTATTTTTGGAAGGTAAAATTTCAATAGAAAAACTAGAGGATTGTCAGGCTGTATATTCTACTACCTTTTATAAAGCGGAGTCTGGCGTATGCAGGCGACTTATGCAGCTTGCCAGAGATGTTCCAGCAAAGATAGATGCCCAAGTAGAAGGCCGCGATGGAATTATCCTTGCGCCAAATCAGAAAAAAGCAGTAGAAGCCACGTTGGAAAACGGAATCGTGATCATAACAGGCGGACCAGGAACCGGTAAAACCACTACCATAAATACCATAATAAAAATCCTTGAAGAAAAAGGATTGTCGGTTTTACTTGCAGCACCAACAGGCAGAGCTGCCAAACGTATGCAAGAGGCTACGGGAAAAGAAGCGAAAACCATACATAGACTTTTAGAATACGGAGCAGGAGACGATGAAGCAGATATGTTTTTTCAAAAAAACGAAGATTCTCCTTTAGAAGTCGATGTGCTTATTATAGATGAAGTTTCTATGGTAGATATCCTTTTGATGAATAATCTTTTAAAGGCAATACCAGAGGGGACGAGAGTAGTACTTGTAGGAGATTCAGATCAGCTTCCATCTGTAGGTCCTGGCAATGTACTTCGAGATATGATAGAAAGCGGTATGATTCCTGTAGTAAAGCTAAATGAGATTTTTAGACAGGCAGAAGAAAGCTTGATCGTGGTAAATGCCCATAAAATAAATAATGGAGAGCATCCAATTCTATCTGACAAAAATAAGGATTTCTTCTTCGTTAAGGCAGAGTCGGGAAATAACATAGTAAGTACAATCATTGATCTTTGCAGCCACAGATTGCCCAAATTTACAGGCTACGATTTTTATGAAGGAATACAGGTTCTTTCTCCCATGAGAAAAGGGGAATGCGGCGTACAAAATCTGAATATCAAGCTGCAGGAGAAATTGAATCCGCCAGCCGATGATAAAAAAGAAAAAGTATACAGAGATATGGTCTTTCGCGTAGGAGATAAGGTGATGCAGGTGAAAAACAATTATAAGCTAAAGTGGCAAAGCATTCAGGATTTTGAAAAGGAAGGAGAGGGAGTATTCAATGGAGATATTGGTCTGATACAAGATATAGATGGAGAAGAGCAATATATGGAAGTTATCTTTGATAATGATAAGCTGGTAAAATATGAATATTCAAATCTTGATGAGCTGGAACATGCTTATGCCTTGACAGTCCATAAAAGCCAGGGGTCAGAGTTCCCTGTAGTAATCATGCCGGCTACCTATGGTGCTCCCATGCTTCTCACAAGGAACCTTTTATATACGGCTCTCACAAGAGCCAAAAAACTTGTAGCAATTGTAGGACATGAGAAATATATAAAGCAAATGGTGGACAATAATTATATAACCAAAAGATATTCGGGACTGAAACAAAGGCTCGCTAAGCTGAAAGATATGTATGAATAAAGGAATTAGGTTGTTTTTAGATATGCTATTTCCTAAAAAAAGTTATTGTCCCATATGTGATTCTGAGACAAAGGATATCCTATGTAAAAGCTGCGCCCAATCAATAAAGTTTATGAATGGACGAACTTGCCTCAAGTGTGGCAAAGCCCTTGACGATATATATAATGACTATACTTGCCCAGATTGTAAAGTCATCATCCACCATTTTCACAGTGCATATTCTTGTTTCCAATATGAAGGGATGGGAAAAGCGCTGATTCATGCATTTAAGTACAAAGGGAGAACACAGATTTGCGAGCTTTTGGCAGGTTATATGTGCGAAAAGATGAGAGAGGAAAAGTTAACGGGAGACTATTTAATAGCAGTACCCATTCATCATAACAAGCTGCAAAAAAGAGGATTTAATCAGTCTAGTCTCATAGCAGAATCACTTTCCAAAAAAATACATATAAAAAGTATAGATTGCCTAAGAAGAGACAAGGAAACAGAGAAGCAACATAAACTGAATAGGGATGAGCGATTTCAGAATGTTTATAATGCATTTTCAGGAGAAGTAAGCTATAATATAAAGAATAAAAGTATCCTGTTAATAGACGATATATACACAACAGGGAGTACCGCTGATGAGTGCAGTAGAATTTTGAAATCCATGGGAGCTGCAAAGATTGTAGTCATAACAGTGGCTTCAGGGAAAAATACATAGGGGGGAAACATGATGTCAGATATAAGAAATTGTCCTAAATGTGGAAAAATATTCGCTTTTTTACGGTCACCAATTTGTCCTGCCTGCCAGCAGTTGGAAGAACAGGAATTTGAGCTTGTAAAAGAATATATATATGAGAATCCCGGAATGAATATGTCCATTGTTTCTGAAGAGACTGGGGTGCCAATAGAAAAGATACTTAAGTTTTTAAAAGATGAAAGACTTGAGTTGACTTCTGAGTCTGAAAATTTAATTCTAGAATGTGAAAGATGCAAAAGGCCTGTCAGGTCTGGAAAATATTGCGATAAGTGTAAAAATGATCTAGAGACAGGATTTAGAAAAGAATTTGGCATAGGAAATATTCATAGTGGTCCTGCTGGCGGTAAAAACTCAAACAAGATGTATACCATTACAAGGATAAAGGATCAAAAGTAAAAGAGCCAGTCAATATACGAGTGATATGCTCTGATATTGATTGGCCTTTTTTATTTTTTGCGCTAATTGGCTAAACTAAACAATAAAGGTTTCCGATAACTGTAGTAGAAGTAAAAAAGAGCGGGGTGAATAGATATGGGAATAGATTTTAATAAAATAGGAAGCGTGTTCAACATTTCAAATAACAATAAAGTTACTCCAAAAAGAGAGATCGGAGAAATAAACAAATTAAACAAAAAAGACGAAGTCAGCATATCAAGAGAAGCTATGGATTATCAGCTAGTTTCTAAAGCTGTTAAAACCATAAAAGAGCTTCCGGACGTGAGAGAAGATAAAGTAGAGGACTTGAAAACAAGAATAGAAACAGGCAGCTATAATGTAGAGGGCAGAGAAATAGCAGAAAGACTTGTTAGCAGAAGTATAGATAGAAGAGGCTAAAGTAAAGATAGGGAACAGATGGAGGGATAGCCGTGGACAAATTCGTAGAAGAGATAATAAATATTTTAAAGCAAGAAATGAAGTTATATAAAGATTTGATTAAGCTTTCTGATGAAAAAAAGAATGCTATCATCAAAGGAAAAGTAGATGAGATTGATAAAATTATAAAGGTTGAGCAGAATATCATATTTGATATAGGACGGCTTGAAAAAGTAAGAGAAACATCTGTTGATCAGTATTGTGTCATAAATGGACTGAAAAGAGAAGATATAAACCTCACTGAGCTAGGAAAAACATTAGGCAATGATGCAAAAAATCAGCTTGAAAAGGTTCAAGTGGAATTGCAAGGTATATTAAAGGATTTAAAGAATATCAATGATCAAAACGGAGAACTCATAAAACAGTCCCTTGAATTTATAGACTTTTCTATAAACCTTATTACAAGCGCTTCTTCTTTTGAAACTTCTTTGTATGATTCGGAAGCAGATAAAGAAAATGTAAAAGGCATGAAAAAAAGATTATTTGATGCGAAAGCATAAGGAGGTCAGTAAATGAGTTCGTTTAGAGGTTTGAGTATTGGAATATCAGGTATATTTGCGCAGCAGAGGGCCCTAGATGTTACTGGCCATAATATAAGTAATGTAAATACGGTTGGTTACTCAAGACAAACTGTATTTCATTCGGGTTCCAACCCTGTAAATCTTGGCTATACTCGTGGTGGCACTATTCTACAGTTGGGAACGGGTGTAGACGTTCAAATGATAAGACAATATAAGGATGAGTTCTTAGATCAAAAGTTAAGAAAAGGCTTAAATGAATTAGGGTATTGGGGGAAAAGACAAA
>JAUQXG010000315.1 GCA_030834765.1 Lutispora sp. | reverse complement strand
GATAGAATAGTGCGGTCTTATAAGACTCTCCTCTATCTTGAAATTGTCCTTGGGCATCTGTAGGATCTATCTGCCTCCAGAACATATCTAATAATTCTTCATAGCTAGTGAGCATGGGATCATATAGTACCTGAGCAACTTCATAATGTCCTGTTGTCTGAGATTTTACTTCTTTATAAGTAGGATTTTCTTTATGGCCTCCTGCATAACCGACTATTACATCTTCTACACCTTCCAGCAGGTAAAAGCAGTCAACCATACACCAAAAGCAGCCTCCAGCAAAGGTGGCTTTACTTAGCATTTTTTTCAAAATCAAAACACCTCCAGAATAAATAATTTGGCTTACTCTATTGTACATTATTTTTATGTAAAAAACATGATAAGATAAATATGAACGGAGTATAGCAAGAAATAAAGATAATAAACTAAAGTATTTTTTAAACTTCTGAAAATTTAAAAACCCTCAGCAATTTTTTTCGCTGAGGGTTTTTATTAATTATATTTAATACACTTTACTGATATTGCCAATGCAATACATTAATACATTCTTTTTGCTCCTAAATATCTTTGCGCATAATATGTGCTGCTCAATTCACTTATTGTAACACCGTTAGAAGAACTTGCATGAATAAAATCTCCGCTTCCAAGGTATATACCTACATGAGATGCGCCCGCTTTATATGTGGAAAAGAAGACCATGTCTCCCGCTTTTAGATTAGCTTTAGTTATTGAAGTACCTTTTTGAAACTGAAGGGCAGCTGTTCTTGGAAGTGATACTCCATTCTTGCCAAATACATATTGCATAAAGCCTGAACAGTCAAATCCACTTGGTGACTCTCCACCCCAAACATATTTTACTCCCATGTATTTTTTTGCAGTAGCTATGATTGAGTTTATCTGGCTGCTTGCAGCAGTTCCTCTTGTAGATAATGTAGTGGCAGCCTTGGCAGTAGTTTTTCCTAATGCTGCAAATGTAGCTTTTCCTACTATGCCATCAGCACTCAAGCCTTTCGCTTTTTGGAACTTTACTACAGAAGATTTCGTCAAACTACCAAAGTATCCAGTTGCGGTACTATTAAAGTAGCCTTGACTTTTTAATTTAGTCTGAAGAGTTGTAACATCAGAGCTTCTCATACCATATTTCAGCGTAGAATCACCAAAATCGGCGTACACACTAACCCCTCCTAAACAAAGAGTAAGCATGATGGTTAGCGCTGTCGTATACAGCATAATCTTTTTATTCACTTGTTTTTCTCCTCTCATTCGCCTACGAGGTTAGCTGACGGGTTCGGGAGAGAGTAGTTTCCCTATTACACAATTGCTACAGAACTTTTGTTTTCATAAAAGCAAAAAACAAAAGCATTTTTTGCTGCGCAAAATATGCAAATGCACCCCAAATAATTATATTTTCCCCCGCTCCAAATGCGGATTCGGCGTTTTTTAAAATTATACACCTGTACTAAATAAAAATAAACAAGAAATATTTGGAAACAAAATTTATGCATAATTTTTAATAATGTTGTAATATAAAGTAATCTGCTTGTAGAGTACTGATTTTAAAGGATTAGCATATCACTGTTTATAGATTTTATTAGAACAATATGAGTACAAAAAATATAACTATGCAATTTATGGAATGGACATGTTTAGAATATCCATCTTCCATATTAAGAATAATGGATATTTGATAAATACGGTATAATATATATAGAATGATATGAATCGGAGGTAAATCATGAAAGAAAAATTATATAAAGAAGTGGAAGCTTTAAAAAATGATCTTTGGAATATTAATGATTTTATTTATCATAATCCAGAATTAGGAGATGAAGAATTTAAAGCCTGTGAAAAGTTAACGAATTTTTTAAAAGCCCATGATTTTGATGTTGAGATTGGTGTGGTTGATAGACCTACAGCATTTAGAGCGATTTTTGACAGCAAAAAACCAGGAGCTACTGTATCTTACCTTTGTGAATATGATGCATTGCCTGAGGTAGGACATGGCTGCGGACATAATATGATAGGTGTCATGAGTGCTGGTGCTGGAATTGCACTTAGCAAGGTATTAAATGAAATAGGTGGGAAGATAGTAGTGTTAGGCACATCGGCTGAAGAAACCAATGGAGCTAAAGTAGATATGGCGGAAAAAGGAGTATTTGAAAATATAGATGTAGCTCTTATCGCCCATCCTAGTGATAAAACTCATGAAAGTGGAACATCCTTAGCCATGGAAGCAATAGAGTTTCATTTTACTGGAAAAGCAAGTCATGCAGCGGCTGCACCAGAATTAGGAATAAATGCATTGAATGCAGTGATTCTTACTTTCAATGGAGTAGATGCACTGAGGCAGCATGTAACACCAGATGTAAGAATGCATGGCATAGTGAAAAAGGGTGGAGTGGCGGCTAATGTTGTACCTGATGATGCCATAGCACAATTTTATATTAGAGCAGGTAAAAAAGAATACCTACAGGAAGTAGTAGAAAAAGTAAAAAATGTTGCAAGAGGAGCTGCACTCATGACAGGTGCAGAGCTTGAAATAAATAATTATGAAAAATCCTATGATGATTTAAAAACAAATAAGGCACTTTCGGCAGCTTTCAATGAAAATCTAAAATTATCAGGCATTGAGGAAGTAAATCCGCCTAAACAAAGTTTTGGCTCTATAGATATCGGAAATGTAAGCAATGTAGTCCCAGCCATACATCCGTATATCGGCGTATGGGATTATGTTATTCCTGCACATTCAAGAGAAATGGCAAAAGAAACTATATCAGAAAAGGGACATGAACTCATATTAAAAGGTGCAACAGCATTAGCTTATACAGGCTATGATATCATAACAGATAAATCCTTATTGCAAAATATAAAAGAAGAATTCAAAAATAGAAGCCAAGAATAGGTTTTGTTTATCAATAATTGCTAGCTTTCATATGCATTGAAAATAGCTTATAATAGTATATAGATAAGCTATTATTATAGTGAATTCACTTTTGGAAGGGAGAGATGGTTATGAGCGATGTAAAAGATATTATCAAAGACACTACATTGACTTATGAGCAAAAGGTATTGGCTTTAGCAAAGGCTGCAGAGAATAGCATCAATGTGCTCAATATTGATGAGGAAACTCAAAAATATAGAGATGAAGGAGTCATATGTGATCTTTTTGAAGGAAATGCTCCTTATAGGCCAAGATATATCGTGCCAGATTATGAAAGGTTTTTAAGTAAGGGCAGCAAATTTTTAGGACTAGAACCGCCTAAAAATATATGGGAAGCTACCAACCATCTCCTTATTTTATATAGACATGTGCCTTCCATAACTTCTTTTCCAGTTTATTTAGGAAATATAGATTATCTTCTTGATAGATTTATTAAAGATGAAGAGGAATCCTATCAGGCAATAAAGCTTTTTTTGCTGCATATAGATAGGACCATTACAGATTCCTTTTGTCATGCGAATATTGGACCAAAGGCCACTAAAGCAGGAAGCCTTATATTAAGAGCATCAAAAGAACTCAATACATCTATACCAAATATTACGTTGAAATACAGCGATGAAACGCCAAATGATTTTGCATTAGAAGCCATAGCAACTAGTTTAGAAACCGCTAAGCCAAGCTTTGCAAATCATGAAATGTTTTCAAAAGAGTTTGGCAATGATTATGGTATAGCTAGCTGCTATAATGGGTTGCCTATAGGTGGAGGAAGCTTCACTTTAGTAAGAATGAATTTAGCAAAGCTAAGACCAATTGCAAAGAATACAGATGATTTTTTAAATAATCTTTTGCCTCATGTGGTTTCAAAGATGGCTGCATATATGGATGAAAGAATTCGATTTTTGGTGGAAGAAAGTGGTTTTGCTGAAAGCAACTTTCTTGTAAAAGAAGAGTTAATAGCTATGGATAGATTTACTGCAATGTTTGGAATGGTGGGGTTAGCGGAGATTGTAAATCATTTGCTGGATGCAAAGGAAGAAGCTGATAGATATGGCCATTCTAAAACAGCCGATGAATTGGGGATAAGAATAATAACTAGGCTGGAAGAAGAAGTAAATAAATACAATAGCCCCTATTGCAAATTTTCCAATGGCAAATTCCTTCTTCATGCACAGGTGGGAATAGATACGGATGTGAATATAAGCCCTGGATGCCGAATACCTATAGGGGAAGAACCTGAAATGCTTGATCATATTATGCATTCATCTTACTTCCATAAGTTTTTCCCGTCAGGCATAGGAGATATATTTAGATTCGACAGCACGGTGAAGAATAATATGAACTACGTACTGGATGTACTAAAGGGTGCGATGAAGGTGGGAATGAGATATATTTCTTTTTATAGCTCAGACAGTGATGTGGTGAGAATTACTGGATATTTAGTAAAAAGGTCAGATATGGAAAAACTAGATACAGGTGAAGCAGTATTAAACGGCTCTGCTGTTTTAGGATTAGGAGCAGTAAAAAATCAGCATGTCCTAGATAGAAAAGAGCGAAAAGAATGAGCAAAGGCCTAATAAATAAAATTTTGCCCTTTAGTTCAGTAGATGGGCCTGGGAACAGGACTGCAATATTTATGCAAGGGTGTAATTTTAATTGCCTTTACTGCCATAACCCTGAAACTATAAACAATTGCCATAACTGCGGTCTTTGCATCGCCACATGTCCTAAAGGTTGCCTTTTAAAGCAAGAAGGCTTCGTAGCATGGAATAAGGATCAATGCATAGACTGTGATAACTGCCTTAAATCTTGTAAAAGCTGTAGCTCTCCGAAGGCAATATGGATGAGCATTGAAGAAGTTATGTATAAAATAGAAAATACAAAATGTTTTATATCGGGAATTACAATTTCTGGCGGAGAATGTATGCTGCAAAAAGAATTTGTAACAGAACTCTGTGAGGAAGTAAAAGCACTTAACCTGACAACCTTTATTGACAGCAATGGCTCTGTCCCTTTTTGGGGGGATGATAGACTTATAAATGCGATAGATATGGTGATGCTTGATGTAAAGGCTTATGATAGCGAGGCTCATAAGATGCTAACGGGAAAAGATAATCAAATCGTGTTGAAAAACTTGGATTACCTTGCTTCTATCAATAAGCTTTATGAAGTGAGAACAGTCATCGTGCCCGAAGTCTTAGACAATATAAGAACTGTGGATATGGTAAGCAAAAGAATTGCAAAATTAAATGCTAATATAAGGTATAAGCTGATAAAGTATAGGCCAATAGGGGTTAGAACTCAACTGATAAATAGCTATGTACCAACAAATGAGTTGATGGAAGAATTATATGATATAGCGAAGGCAAATGGATGTAAAAATATAGTGATAATATAAAAAGGTGTGTGATTTATCATATGCCTTTTTTAAATTCATCTACTATTATGCTAAAATGAAATATATATAATATATATAGAAGGTGATAAATTGGAAATAATAAGATTTACAGAGATACCTGGAGTAAAGGTAGGGCATGAGCAGAATATGGAAGCGGCTACAGGTTGTACGGTAATCATATGTGAAGAAGGAGCGACGGCAGGTGAAGATGTCAGAGGCGGTGCGCCGGGAACAAGAGAAACAGACCTTCTAAATCCTATGAATCTTGTGGACAAAATGCACGCAGTGGTTTTAAGCGGAGGCAGCGCATTTGGACTGGATGCTTCCTCTGGCGTAATGCAATATCTGGAGGAAAAAGGAGTAGGTTTTGATGTTGGTGTGACAAAGGTGCCTATCGTAGGAAGTGCAGTACTTTTTGATCTTGCTGTGGGAGATTATAAGGTAAGGCCAGACAAGGAAATGGGATATAGGGCTTGCTTAAATTCTAATAACTTTGAAGATGAACAAGGATCAGTAGGTGCTGGAACTGGAGCTGTAGTAGGAAAAGCCCTTGGGATGGAATATGCCATGAAGGGAGGTCTTGGCAGCCACTGTGTTCAAGTAGGGGAATTGATGGTAGGAGCGATCGTCGCAGTAAACTGTTTTGGCGATGTTATTGACCCTAGTACCGGAGAGATTTTAGCTGGCACGTTGAATGAGGATAAGAAAAGCTTTGCCGATTCTGAAGAAATCCTTTTAAGGCAATATGATCATACGAAAAATGCTTTTTTAGGAAATACAACCATTGGAGTAATCGCAACAAATGCAGCATGCACAAAAGCAGAGGCGAACAAGGTTGCAAGCATGGCGCATAATGGCTATGGAAGGGCTATGCGGCCTGCACACACAATGTATGATGGAGATACCATCTTTGCACTAGCTACAGGTAAAGTTTCAGCTGATGTAAATGTAGTCGGTTTTCTAGGTGCTAGAGTGATGGCTCAAGCCATTGTAAATGCTATAAAGAATGCCCAGACATTGGAGAATATGCTAACATATCATCAGATATGGAGATGATATACTTTTTTGTTTGTATTTTAGTAAATAGTGTACTATAATGGTCAATGGCACGACTAGTCATATAATTGTCTTTCCTATTTACATAGTAAGTACAGGTAAAACAAGAAATTTTAAAACAGTGAGGAGTGAATGAAATTGACACAAGGTTTGGTAAATGTTGAACAGGATATGCATTGCTTACTATTAAGGCAAATGGGTGCAAAGGTTGAAATTATCAGGGGAGTGGTCTGCTATGTTAAGTTTCACATTGGAGATACAGTTGTTAAATATGCATACAATATAAATAAAAAAGGCAGATATTTTCTCCAAAGGCGTGCACCTTACCCATTATCTGTGGGTACATTTGAGTCAGAAGAAGATATCATAGGCATAATTAAACATGATATTGCCCAGTTTGAAAATGCCCGAAACAGTAAAATGTTTAATAAATTCATCCAAACTAGCCAAGATATAAATATATTGCTTAAGCAATTTGATGATTTGTATTTATATTACAATATACCTTTAACACAGTTTGAGAAATTTGAAAAGATAGTAGGCCAGCTTCAAAACTTAATTACTGAAACCAAGGATATGAGTGAAAGGGTTTACTTTGATAAGGAACCAGATTCGCTCAAGTAAAATCCATATATAAAATGAACAAAGGAAGCAGCTAAACTTTTGTAAAAGCTGCATGATACACATAGGAGGTCGTTTTCATGTCCCATCAGGTACAACTCATAACAGTCAGCACAATTTTTATTATGACTTATGGAATCATCATTTCAGAGAAGATAAATCGTACCAAGATTGCTTTTATTGGGGCGATTGCGATGATTCTATTCAAGGTGCTGAATCTTGATGAAGCTTTCTTAGCAATAGATCTTCATACAATAAGTCTTCTAATAGCAATGATGATCATTGTAAATATTTTAAAAACTACAGGTCTTTTTCAATATGTAGCAATTAAAGCTGCAAAATTGGCGAAGGGTGATCCTTGGAAGATATTAATCATGCTTTCTGTTGTGACCGCCATAGCATCAGGGCTTTTAGATAATGTAACTACTGTACTTTTGATAGCACCCGTTACTTTGGTTTTGACAGATACACTAAAAATAAATCCAATACCATACATGATAGCTCTCATCATATCATCAAATATTGGTGGAACAGCAACATTGATAGGAGATCCTCCAAATATTATGATTGGTGCAGAAGCTGGGCTAGGCTTTATGGATTTTATAAAAAATATGACTCCTATAGCCATAGTAATATTTGCTGTAACATTCTTTCTTATGAAACTTATATATAAGAAGCAATTGCATGTAAAAGATGAGTTGAAAGCAAAGATCTCTCAATTTGATGAACAAAAAACTTTGACTGATAAGCCTCTCCTAATAAAATCTTTAATTGTTTTAGGCTTGACTATACTTGGCTTTATACTTCACCAATATATTGGATTGGAAACATCATCGGTAGCTTTAACAGGAGCGGCGGTACTTATGCTTATAAGCAAATCTGATGTGGAAGAAGTATTACAGGAGATTGAGTGGCCAACTATATTCTTCTTTGCATTTTTATTTATACTAGTTGGATCAATAGAAAAAGTAGGTATCATTGAATCCATAGCAAAACAGCTTCTAAATATAACAAAAGGTGATTTAGTGTATACGACTTTGCTGATACTTTGGGTTTCAGCAATTGTATCAGCATTCTTAGATAATATACCTTTTGTTGCGACTATGATACCGCTAATACAAAGCATTGGAGTGCTTACTGCTATGAATATAACACCTCTTTGGTGGGCTTTGGCATTAGGTGCATGCTTAGGAGGCAACGGAACACTGGTTGGCGCATCCGCCAATGTGGTGGTGGCAGGGATATTAGAAAAGCATAAATATAAAATAGGTTTTGCCCAGTATATGAAAGTTGCATTTCCACTCATGCTTATATCTATAGCTGTATCTACTGTTTATTTGTATGTTTTTTATTTAAGATAAAGAAAAGCTGTTATCTGTAATGATGGATAACAGCTTTTTGTTTTTCGTGATATAATGTACTGTATTTATTTTTAGTTTGCTTGGGGGGATTCATAATGATTCAGGCACATATAGGGGAGTTAGCTGCTTTGACAACTGCTGTAAGCTGGACTTTAACAGCAATTGCCTTTGAAGCTGCGGGGAAAAAGGTAGGCTCGTTATCAGTAAATTACATAAGGCTTTTTATAGCGTTTGTGCTGCTGGCTATATATACTTTTCTTAGCCGTGGAATTGCTCTTCCTACAGATGCTTCTGCCAGTACATGGTTTTGGCTTTTGATATCTGGGGTAATTGGTTTTGTGATAGGAGATTTCTTTTTGTTTAAGGCTTATGTTGAAATCGGTTCAAGAATATCTTTGTTGATTATGTCCACAGCACCGCCTATCACAGCATTAGCTGGATTTCTTCTTATGGGAGAAACCATTTCAATGATGTCTATAGCAGGAATGTTCATTACTATGTGTGGAATTTGCCTGGTTGTGCTTAGCAGAAGCGCAGGGGAGAAAAAGGTCAAGCTCAATCGTCCGGTAAAGGGATTAATTTTTGCTGGAATCGGCGCACTAGGACAAGCATTCGGTCTGGTATTTAGTAAACTTGGAATGGGTGATTATAATCCTTTTGCTGCAACACAGATAAGAATTATAGCTGCTATGATTGGGTTTACCATAATCATAACATTTCAGAAAAAATGGCCAGAGCTAAAACAAGCTTTTACAAATCGTAGAGCCATAGGCCAAATATCTATCGGAGCTTTTTTTGGCCCTTTCGTGGGCGTATCATTTTCTCTGATGGCAGTTCAATATACTGCAACAGGTATTGTATCAACTATCACATCCCTTTCACCAATACTGATCATACCTGCTTCTATTATGATATTTAAAGAAAAGGTGCTTCCAAAAGAAATATTAGGTGCATTTATATCAATAACTGGAGTAATACTGCTATTCCTTTAGATGTCGAATACTATAGTGATTAATCATTGGGTGCTTTAGACATTCTCTTTGTCTGGCTTTGCTTGATGAAGACTAAGAAGACAAAGCCGAAGAAAATTACATATGAAAATGTCCATAGGCTGGGACCTGTTGTAACGACTATTGTTTTACCATCAGGTACCCAATCTGCTTCTTTTTTATCGTTTTGAGATTTAACTGTAAACATAATGCTTTTGTTTTTGCCGCTTAATCCTACCTTTTCAAGAGGCAATCGGAATTCAATGTTTTTTCCATTTGCTGAACCTGAAAATGAGGATTCTAATTTGACACCATCCAAGTATACATTTATTAGCATTTTACTTTTATTATTTGAATTATTATAATCACAGATTATATCAAATTGAGGAGAGGAAAAAGCTTTATAGCCTGGTATGTCTTGTGGATACATTTCTCCCTCTGACCCATTTATCATAATAACACTTAGATTCCAAGGCTCTGATTTTTTCGCTGCAATTCTTTCAACAGATAGGTATAAATATTTATTATCTGCAATAAAGCTTAAGGCTGTAATATCAGAAGCAGGTGTTTTTACATCATGCTTTGAGTCTGCTATATAAGGTTTACCATCCCAATCTCTAAAAGCACCATCAATAGCAATGGGCGCATCATCATTATTTGCGAAAGCTATTCCAGTCAAGCTTAGAATAAGCAATAACAATAATAATGCAATTTTTATGATATATTTCATGATAAAAACACCCCCATATCTATGCTCCACTATTTATCCATGATTTTATCTTATAGTAGAAGCCAAATCTTTTATTCAATATATCCCATATTTGCTTTTTTTCTTGTGATAATGTTTTGGTATTCCAAGCTGCATATTTTTCCGCTGCATTGATGATTCCAGCAAGTCGCATAAAAAACACCATCAATCTGTATAGTGGAAGCAAAAATACTATATACCAATGTGTACTCATATAGCTTGAAGCATCAGGCTGCTCCTTTAGAAAAAGTTTTGAAGCCCGAAAATATAAGAGTGAGTTCAATACATAAGCTAAATACATGATGATATTAGCTCCAATGATAAGCTTTAAAGGATAGTCAAAAAATATCAGATATACCATAGCAAATAACCAAATAAATCGAGGGAATACCAGCGTATGGTCCTTTAACATATTATATTTAAGAACATTAAAAAGTCCTTTTTTGCTTCTGTCTACTGTGTCTTTAAATAGAGAGGCAACTTCTATTTCTCCTCTTTGCCAACGCTGTCTTTGTATATAAAGCTTATCAAAACTTTCTATTGGATCCACATAGAAAAAAGCGTTTTCACAAAGTGAGATTTTTCCTTTTATAAGATTTCTTATTTGAGAGGTCATATGAGCATCCTCACCTAAAGTTTCGCTGTTATAAAGCTGGGTTTTATATACGATATCTTTTCTGTAGCAAGAAAAAGCACCCGATAGGGTAAACATTGTATTGCTGTAGGATTGAAAACCTCTGCCTACAAGAAAAGCCTCAGCATATTCAAAAGCTTCACATCTTTGAAGAAATTTTATATTCAAATTCTTGTTTTCTTCAATTTGTTGATGATCTATGAGCACTACACCGGTCATGGCATAAATATCTTGATTTTGTTCAAACTTTTCTACAATATTTCCTATGGCACTTTTATCAAGAACTCCATCAGAGTCAATGTTTATGATATATTTTCCATCTGCCATATAAAGTCCCTTGTTCAATGCCTTCGACTTGCCGTTAGGAGAGTCAACCCACCACATACGAAGCTTAGGATTCCTCTCTTGAAATCTGCAAAATATATCATAGGATTCGTCCTTAGAACCATTGTTTAGCAATAAGACCAGAATGTTTTTTAATGGATAGTCCTGCCTTGCAATAGAAGCCAAACAGCTTTCTAAGGTTTTTGCCGAATGATACACAGGTATCATAATTGTCACATTGGGCAAGAATTCTATTTCTATTGAATCCTTAGTAAAATGAGATTTTATCACAAAGATACAACCAATGATTCCGCTGATTATATCAATGCAAAGAGGAATGATCAGCCATATGCCCCAGAAAATAAATTCTCTAAATAATTCCTGACTCATTTTATATCACCTACATTCTGATATTTCATTTGTGTAAAAGTGAATACAAAGTAATATAGTAAAAGCATGAAAACGAAGAAAATTACCCTGGCAATTAAAGTATGAGCCATATAATAAGCCTCTGCTCCAAATGTTTTGGTAATAAATATAATAGACATAATCCGTATTATATTAGAAATATAAATATAAATATTTCCCATAATGATGGAGAAAGCTTTTCTAAATATACTGCCAAAGGGAAAGAAAATTGCAAGGGAGGTAAAAACAAGCATTTCGATTACTCCTGAGCACTCATAATTTATGGACATTGAAACAATGCCACTTTTTGTGTCTAAAGTGATAATAGAGTTTTCTGAAAACACTTGAAAATAGTGTGTAAACCTTTCAATTATACTTAAACTATTAGAGATAGCAAGGCTTAGACTCATTTCTAAAAAACCAGATAAAAATATCATGGCGATTGTAAACAAACCAAGACTTCCTATCATAAATTTAAAAAAATTCATTTTGATTTTCCTAAGCCCAAGAAATGCTAGAGCCCATAGAAGCAGTGACATAGTTAAAATAATGAAATGATTCATGCACTTACCTCCATTGAATGAATAGCAATTGATTTTTTTCTCAAATAAATAGTCAAAGCTGCCATCCCTATGAGAAAAGCTAAAGATATGCAAACCCCTTCCTTTGCATAGGGATAAATGACTCTAAGGGTTACTTCTTTAGATTTTATATAGATAAGATTATTCTTTATTTCATAGTCACCACTAATTTTCACAAAAGCATCTAAAGCTGCTACAGGCATAATGATATTTGGAGAAGCTGAGCTTATTACCAATACATCGTCATTTCTACTTATTTTAACCTCATGAACTGCTCTTTGAGGCAGCTCATAGGCCTTTAGATTCAAAGAGTCCTCTAATATCTTGATTGCCGATTCATCCTTTGTTAAAAAAGCATAATAAGGAAGATTAAGTCCAATAAATAATAGATTTTCATTATCCTTGTTTCCTACATAATTTAAAAGTTTTGAATTGGCTACCTCATAGCTGTCCAGATGTTCTATACCCCTTAAAATGGGTGATTTCCAAAGCTGATCTTCTTGAGGAAAATCCTTCATAGTTAGCTGAGCATTTTTATAATATAGCTCTTTGAAATTATCCTTTATTGTTATAGATTCTCCGGAAACTTCTAAAAAGCTTTCTTCGAACCCAGCTGTATCTACGACAACCCTTACTCCACTTCTGGAAAGTCGTAAAATTAAATCTTCTGCATTTTTTTTATTTTTATATTTGAAACCGGATAAAAATAAAGTATTATTATCTTTTAGTTCATCAAAGGTATAGTCATCTATATAATCACTGCTGCCAAGTTCCATATTGGGGAAAATATAGAGCAAATTTGAAGAATATCTGCCTATGGCTGTAGCTTCATAGGAAGCACTTGTCCCAAATTTAGTGTATATTGGGTATTGATATATAATCACGCTATCATCTCTATATTTTTCAATATATCCTTGAATAGATGCTGATTTTTCAAGGGCTGATAATTCTTTTATTAAATCCTTTTTTATCAGTAAGGTGTCAGCGCCAAGCTCTAATGCTCGATCAAACATCACTTCATAATATCCATTTTCTAAGGCTGTATTCAATAAAACTATATTTTTTGCAGTCCCTGCTCCTTGCCATGCCCAACCATATACTTGGGGAGATTTTGTATAGAAGCTAGGAAATGAGCCGAATTGAGAGCTATCTAAAACCGCTACTCGTTGAGAAGATAAATTTGCTGCAACATCTAATTGTTTTGAAAGTGTATCAGGAAATTGCCCATTAAAACCTAATAGCTTAAAGGAAAATGCGGAATCAACTATAAGAAATAATAATACAACAATTAACACACTTTTTCTTAAACTTTTCCAGCATAAGAGACCGATCATAATCATTGCCATGGAAATAGAAGTAAACCGATTCATCCAAAACAATTGATTTACAGGAAGCTTCTGCAGAAGAGGCAGTGCAGCCTTGCTTGTACCAAAAAAGATGATCAAAGCGGATAAAAAATAAGGGGATTCCTTTTTAGAGGACATAAAAAGTCCTAAAAACGCTGCAAAAGCAAAAGCTAATCCATAATAGTAGGCCTCAATATTATAAAGCCGCAAAAGTGGGTTTAGAGAATGATTTATTGGATAAGTTAAATCCTTCATCACATTTGATACCGCTTCACTGTCTATTGACATGATTCCACCTTTTAGAGCTGGGTACAGCCAAAAAGAGGCGCACATAATTCCCATAAAGGC
>JAUQXG010000314.1 GCA_030834765.1 Lutispora sp. | reverse complement strand
TAAGTCAGAAATCCCTTGAAGAGCAGCTTCCTTTTGAAAAAGTTATAGGAAGCATAATTTATATAGACAAAGGAAGATATAGAACCATAGCAAGAACCAATGCAATAACTATAGACGATATGGATAAAGAAGACCAGGATAACATCATTGGAGGATATTCGGAATGGTTAAATGGAATAACCAAGCCATTTCAGATACATATCCCTTCTTTTAATTTGGATATAAGAGACAATATAAATATGCTTCAGGAAAGACTTGAGGATGAAGACAGCGACATGGTTTGCGATTGGATCGAAGATGATATGAATTTACAAAAGGAACTGGTAGAAGAGAATGATATTATAGATACTCAGTTTTACCTGGTATTTGAAGAACAATTTAAATCTACAGGAGATCCATACAAGGATTATTTAAAAGCGAAAAAGGAGCTTTCAAAAGCAGTCAAGTTTGCATCAGACGAATTAGAGGGAATAGGGCTTAATCTAGTGCAGCTAAAATATGATGATATAGGAAAGCTGATGTATTACGGTCTTAACCCTTTTAGCGCTGGCATACAAGAACCGCATTTTGACGAGAATCTTATCATCCACTCTGAACAAATTGAAAATAAAAGAAAGAAAGCAAATAAAGAAATTATAATTGAAGAATCAGAGGAAGAAAAAGAAGAAAAGTTTAGCATAAGCAATAAGGAAACAACCCATCTGAAAGATGGAGGACTTACATTTAAACAAAAAATTTCACCTTACTCCATAGATGATAGCGATCCAAATCATATAAGATGCGGAGATGCTTATATTTGCACATATGAAATATTTGATTATCCAGTATATATGCCAAGGCTCTGGGCGAAAAAGCTATACAAATATAGAAAAAATATGGACATGTCAATTCATGTAACTCCTAGAAAAACTTCAGAAGTATATAAAGAGCTGGATCGTGCATCGATAAATTATGGTAGTTCTATGATTGACGAACGAACAGGAGAAACAAAGAAGGCCAATACCACGCTGGAAAAGAAAATGGTATCTACATCTAGCGATATCGACAAGTTCATGGATATGCTAAGTCAGGGACAATCAGCATTTCATTTTTCCTTTTATATAAGTGTCAAGTCAAAGGACAAAGAAGAGCTGAGGGATATGTGTGATGAAATAGAAAACATAATAGGCTCAATCAATGTGGAGTTTCGAAAAACAACTGGAAACATGAAAAATGGATTGTGGTCTATGATGCCTTTGGGTTTGAACTTACTTGGAGCAGAAAGAAATATGCTTACATCAGGAGTGGCCAATTCTTTCCCTTTTACAAACTTTAGCTTTACACATAAAAACGGATTCTTTTTAGCAACCCATAAATATAATACAAGCTTTATAAATTTTAATCCTTTTAATCTGGATAATGCAAACGGAAGCATACTTGGAGCATCTGGAGGCGGAAAATCAGTAACAGGCAAGAAAATAGCCAAAGGTTTGACTACTGTACTAAATGTTCCGCTAAGGGTTATAGATCCAGAAGGAGAGAATATACCATTTGCAAAGTCAATAGGCGGAGAGGTGATAGATTATTTCGTAGGCTCTGAGCATAAGATAAATGTGCTTGAACCTGAACCAGATGATGAGGTAAAAAGCCTTATAAAGCCTCAAATAAACTTTGCAAAGATATTCCTGGGAAAGATATTAGGAGATCTAAGCAAGGAAGACAGGGCAGTAATAGATGCATCATTGATATATCTGTATAATAAATTTGGATTCACTGATGACAAGGACACATACTATGATGACAGCAGAAAGAGTGAGGGAGTATTTGCAATAGACAGACCTAGAAGAATACCTCCAACACTTTATGATTTATATCTTCTTTGGAATGGAGATGAGCTGAAGAGTATAACAGAATATAATACAAAACCTCTAGCAAACTTGCTAAGGGAGTGGACACGGCTTGGGAGCAACGATTTGTTTGATGGACAGACAAATGTTGATTTTAAAAACCCCAGGCTGTTTTTTAATTTAAAACACCTGGATAAGTACATGAAAGGCCCAGCAATATTTGTATTAATGCAAAAGCTATGGGATTTATCAAGAAAAGACCCTTTACAGTATGTAGCAATCATATTGGAAGAATGCCACGTTCTTTTCAGAGATGATGAAATGGGTGAGTATGTATATGAAATTATTAAACGTATTAGAAAATACGGAGGAAGCTGCATATTTTTAACTCAGGATATAACAGACTTCATGAAAACGAAATGGGGCCCAGAGATAATAAAGGGCTGCAGCTGGTCCATACTCATGAAGCAGGACAGGGGCAATGTTGATGAGCTTCAAGAAAGATACCAAATGACAAGATCAGAAGCATTGAAAATGACAAGATTCAACCCTCGAAAGGGAGAAGCTTACTTAGTGGCAGATAAGTATAGGATACCGATCAATATACGGATATCAAGAAAAGAAGATAGAACATTTACAACGAAAACCTCAGATTTAATAGCAATGCAAAAAGAAATGCAGGCAAGGTGATGTGATGAAAGTTATATTGGCAGTAAATCATGAAGACATTGAAAGATATGTGTCTAGTCTGGAAATTGAAGTAACGCATATACTGAGAAACAAAAAAGACATATTGGAAGCTTGCAAAGAAGGTGCAGATTTGATCTTAATATCAAGGGAGCTACCAGGAGAAGATGATATTAAAGACATATTGCTAAAGCTCACTTCTAAAGAGTATCCCAATCTAAGAGTTGCTTATATATACGGTGCTGAAGATTCCGATAAAAAAGAGTTCATAAATTTCCTCATTATGAGAGGAATTTATGATTACCATATTAACTCTGATTTAGATCAATCAGATATTGACAGCCTGCTATTTAAGCCTAAATCAAGAGAAGATGTAAGAGATGAAATAAGCAATAGATTTGTAAGTTCATCTAGCAGCGAAGCAGAAGTTATTATTCAGGAAAAAGTAGTAGAAAAAATAATTGAAGTGGAAGGAGATAGAAAGAGCTTTAAAAAACTGATACTTTCTGTGTGGGATAATGCAGAGTTTGGCTGTGAGCTGGCATATATGGCAGCGAAGCTTTCAGGACTAGATGTCCTATTAGTAGATGCAGACCTGTTATCCCCTAAAGCTGATTTGCTGCTAAACATAAAGAAGCATCCAGAAAATATTAAGACAGAAGGCATCTATTCAGACAGTGGCTTTAACATAGTAATGGATACCATTGAAAAGAATGTTTTTACACCAGGCTTTTTCTCAGAGGCTTGTATAGAAAGAACAGAATTAAAAAACCTTCATATACTGACTGGAAATTATAACATAGGTAACTATGAGTATTACTCTGAGGACAGCTATAAAACATTTATAGAAAAGTGCTATCAGGCTTTTGATATAACCATCATTCTTGTAAACAGATCCATATATGACATGTTTACATTAATATCATTTAGTAGATCTGATTATAACCTGATACCTATAAGAGCAGACTTGATTTCTATAAGAGATTTTAATTGCCAGATACAGATCCTCTTTGAAAAGCAAAAAATAGATACAAATAAGTTCAAGTACATTGGCTATGAATATATAGAAAAACTGGCACTCTCAGTAAATATCCTAAAAGAGGTTACCGAAAGTAATTTCTTAGGTCATATAAGCTATGATAAAAAAAGAGCAGCCTATAGAAATCTGAAAGCGCCATATGTAAAAAAACTGAAGATCCTACAGATAGATGAATATAAAGATATACTTGCATATTTTAATATACTTCCTAAGAGAAGATTTAAGGACAAGGTAAGAAGTAAAATCAAAATAGCCAAGTTGAAATTAAGAAACATGCTGAAAATAAAAAACAAGATAAAAAACAAAAAGAATAAAAAGAAAGTGTAAAACCGTCATAGAGCTTGTGGGTATGTGGTCAACTTGCTTCTTCCTGAATCACTCCCAGTGCAAGTTGTCCAAGTTCTGTGGGAAGAGTGGTCAACTAGACCCAAAAGACTAACCCAGAATAGTTGTCCATGCTTTCCATAGAACGGCATATCCATCAGGCAAAATACTAATAAATAAAGGAGGCACTGCATTAATGCCAGTTATTAATAGCTTACACTCAATAAATATAGAAAATTCAAAAGTGATAACCATGGATCAGATTAGCAGCGATATTAATATTTTAATTAGCGATATTAC
The DNA here is from genome assembly GCA_030834765.1 of Lutispora sp. Lineage (GTDB taxonomy): Bacteria > Bacillota > Clostridia > Lutisporales > Lutisporaceae > JAUQXG01. Next base: position 30 of record JAUQXG010000314.1, on the reverse strand, counting down.
TTTTGATATATTAAAAAATTCTTCAGCTAT
>JAUQXG010000313.1 GCA_030834765.1 Lutispora sp. | reverse complement strand
AGCCAATTGACGAATCAATTGGCTTACTATTTTTATAATATGGACGATTGTCCTATATTAAATTATTTCTTTAATTCTTGAACTCCAGTTACAGAACTCTTATCATCCATTTTGAATGTAGATTTTGCTTCATCAGTAGTGAAGTATACGTTTCCATCAACTGTAGCATCTACTAATTGGAAGTTTATTGATGAAACATAAAGATCACCTTTGAAAGTTCCATGTTGAATGCTTGCTTCTGGGCTAGTAACAGTTAATTTTGGTGCTGTTAAAGTGAATCTAGCAGTAACAACATGCTTGTCATCTTGGGTGTATAAACCTATTTTACGTTGTACTACATCTTTACCTTCAGCATCTTTTTTACCATTCTTAAATTCGCCATCCAGTACAAGTTCCTTATCAAAAGTTAAATCTTTTAATGATGCAATAATCCATGTACCTTCGCTGCTCATAGCTTTTTCAAAGGCAGCTTCTGTATCTACTATTGAAGCTGTTGTTACGACATCTGTCTTTGGCTCTTCTACTTTTGGTGCTTCTGCTACTGGTGTTTCTACTACTGGAGCAGGCTGCTTAGCGCATCCGGCAAATAGTGCTGTTGTTAAAGCTAATGTTATCAACAGTGTTCTAGTTTTCATTTTATAATCCCCTTTGTATATGATATGATTTTTTACTAAGCTAGTATAGCACAAGCTATAAAAAAGTAAAATGCAAGATTAGGGGATTTCGTAAAAATATGTCGATGATTGTAGAATTATCTCTTTCTTCCGCCATAATCCTGAGATATCTCTCTTCCTATAGAAGTAATTTTACCTGTGATACAACCCCTGCAATGAGCAGGGGTATCCCCTGTACATATTTTCCCTGGATATAGCTGATAAAGCTTTCTATATTCGCCTTCCGTTACATTTGGCATGACCACATTAGCGCCACTTTGAAGGGCAATTATTCTGCCATTTTTATCTAAGGTCTCCATAGCTGTAGTTGCAGGAATATTGATATCTGGCATTAGAAGCCTGGTTATTGCCATAACTTTAAGTGCCAGGTTAAATGTTCCGCCAGCTTCATTTTGCAGCGGGGTGTCGGGATTTGGGATAAAAGGACCAACCCCTATCATGTCTGCATCCATAGCTTTAAAGAATAATATATCATCAGCCAATGATTCTAAGGTCTGACCAGGTAATCCTATCAAACTGCCAGTCCCTAACTCATATCCCAGTGCTTTAAGGTCCTTTAAACATCGCAATCTGTTATCAAAACTCATATTTGGATCAAGCTTTTCATATAGTGATTTATCAGTGGTCTCTATCCTAAGAAGATATCTGTCTGCACCAGCTTCACGATAAGCTTTATATTCTTCAAATGTTTTTTCACCAATACTCAAAGTGATTGCAAAGTCTAATTTTTTGAGCTTTGTCACTAAATCGCATATTAAATCAGTTGTATAAAATGGATCTTCTCCTGATTGAAGAACCAGCGTTTTATAGCCATATGATTTGGCTTTTGTGGCAAAGTCAATTATTGTCTCAGGGTCTAATCTATATCTTTTTACATTTTGATTATCTTTTCTTAAACCGCAATAAAGACAGTCTTGTTTGCAGATATTTGAAAACTCTATTAACCCTCTTAGATGAACTTCATTGCCTAAATACTTTTCTCTGACACAATTGGCAGCATCAAATAAGGCTGAATCATAGGTTGAACATCCTAATAAGCTTATAATTTCATCTTTAGTCAAATCATGACTGTTTTTCCCTTTATCAATTATTGAAAGCACAGTATACCTCCTGGTTTCTTGTTTTACTTAATTATACATAATATTTGAATCGTTGCCTATCTTTTATGAATTTAGCATGCATCAAAATGTGTATCTTCATAATATCTTCATAATTAATGCGTATAGTATAGATATACTTATGAAAGGTGGTATTTTAGGTGAAAGAAAATAATAGGAATAAAAAAAGTAATAAAAGCAATGGCAATAAAGGTTTTATAATAATCTTTATCATTTTAGTTTTAGCTGGCGGTTCTTTTTATGCAATGAATAACAATAAGCCCAAACCAACTGAGGAAATTCCGCAGGCACAAAACACACAAGAGATAGCTCCGGTTGTAACCGACGGTGATTTAAAAATAGACGTGAAGGAAGTTACAGAAACAGCTAAGTTCTATCCATATAAAGCTGGAGACACCTATATGGAAGTAATGGCAGTTAAAGCAACAGATTGAACAGTAAGAACTGCACTTAATACATGTCAGGTATGCTTTGATTCTGGGCAAGGATATTATAAGCAAGAAGGAAATGCAGTAATATGCCAAAATTGCGGCAATGTATTTGGTGTGGACGATATAGAAATAGTCAAGGGCGGATGTAATCCAGTACCTGTTATGAGTGAAAATAAAACAGTTGATGGAGATAATATCATGATATCAGCGCAATTTTTAAAAGATAATAAAGATTATTTTGCTGACTGGAAGAGAAATTAGCAGAAATAAGATATAATAAAACAAGATACTAGGTTGTCTTTAAAGAGGTGATTGTATGCTTAAAGCAATAAAAAGTGCATTATCAAAATTTCTAAATGGATTAGCAAAGTCAAGCGAAAAAGAGTTTGGAAATGAAAGATTAGATTGTTGTAAAATTGATAGACCTAAAAAGAATAATTAACAAGAAATAAGCTCCCATGAGGAGCTGGTTTTTTATTAGTAATTTTATATATGAAAGGAAGCATAATATGGAGCAAAATTTGAATTATAAATATGAAAGGCTTAAAGAAATCATATCTGATTTAGGGCATGTGATGATTGCTTATTCAGGCGGAGTAGACAGCACTTTACTATTAAAAGTAGCAAAGGATGTCCTTGGTGATTTTGTAGTTGCGGTTACTTCAAGCTCTGAAACTTATCCGAGCAGAGAACTTGAGGATTCTGAAAATTATGCGAAACAAATTGGTGTCAAACATATTTTGATACATACAAGTGAGCTTGAAATAGCGGGCTTCGCTGACAATCCTCCTGATCGCTGTTACTTCTGCAAGAATGAGCTGTTTACCAAACTTAAAGAAATTGCAGATGAGCTAAGTATAAAATATATACTTGATGGCGCTAATTATGACGATAAAAATGATCATAGACCTGGTATGAGAGCTGCCCGAGAATTTGGTATAGTAAGCCCTTTAAAAGAAGCTGGATTTACCAAGGAAGATATAAGAGAACTTTCAAAACAGCTTGATCTTCCCACTTGGGATAAGCCATCCTTTGCTTGTTTGTCTTCTAGGTTTCCCTATGGAACCAAGATAACTCAAGAAAAACTTAAAACAATAGATGAAGCGGAAGACTTTATCCGTAATTTAGGCTTTAGAGAATTACGAGTAAGGCATCACGAAACCATTGCTAGAATTGAAATACCTAAAAGTGAATTTGAATACTTTTTGAACCATTCTGATACTATTTCTAAAAGACTGAAAGAGCTGGGTTTTTTATACATTACTTTAGACTTAGAAGGATTCAGAACAGGAAGTATGAATATGACATTAAGAGACGAAGAACTGTGTAAAGATATTGAATAGATGGGGGTCGAGAAATGAGTTTGCCAGATTATGCATATGATGTTAAGAAAACAAATCATAAAAAATATAAAGTATTTCAGATATCACTTTCTTTGATTCTATGCTTGTTTATTATTTTTTCAGCTGTGAAATTAACATTGATGTTTAAGCCCCTATACTATTTTGATATTGAATATTTAAACATTGCAGAGCAATCAAATTTTAGTAAAGATGAAATAATAAAAAATTATGACTATGTTATCAATTATTTACTGAGTCCAAAGGGTCAAGAATTCAAACTTCCTTCGATTCCATACTCAGAGCATGGGCAAATCCACTTCAAGGATGTTAAAAGAATTTTTACTTCTATTGATGTTTTGCTTATTGTAACTGGATTTATTAGTGCTTTAGGCTTGTTTTTTAATCTTAAAAATAAGAAATTTTACTTTTTAAAGCAAACTTCTTCCATGCTCATACTACTTCCTATCATACTTTTAACAGCATTTATGATGAATTTTAATGCCGCTTTTGTGATGTTTCATAAAATATTTTTTAGAAATGATTATTGGCAATTTGACCCCAAGCTTGACCCCATTATAAATATATTGCCTGAAGAATTTTTCTATCACTCTGCTTTATTAATAGTAACCCTAATAGTCCTAAGCATTATAGTCTTAAAGCTGCTTTATAAAAATTTGATATCCAAAGAAAATGTAGGGTGGAAAGTGAATAATCGTGATGTAAAGAAAGAGAGGACTCTTTCGTAAATCGTGTGCCGGAGGTTCGAATCCGGTTAGGGGTACCAAGTAAACAGACCTGTTTTTTGCTTAAGCAAAAGGCGGGTCTGTTGCTATTTTATAGGGAAAATAACACGAAACTCAGGATTAAAGCCAGTGTAAAACCAAAATATAGGCACCAAAAGTCACGTATGCTTGACTTTTGGTGCTTTCTTTAATCTAAACCCCAATATATGTGACTTTTTATAGTCAAGAAAGAAAGGAAGGAATCATGGCATATATCCCATATGGTTTTGTTCAAAAGCAGAATAGTATTGTTATAGAGTCTCAGCAGGCAGAGGTAGTAAAATCAATTTTTCAACGGTATTTAAATGGCGACAGCCTTGGAGGCATCGCCGATTTTCTTTTTGAGCAAGGAATTCTTTCGTCCACTGGGCAGGAAAGATGGACACGACCGACAATCAGCAAGCTTTTGTCCAACACTAAGTATATCGGCTATATCATCAGCTTCGAGGATTACTTTGCCGTTCAAGTTGCCAAGGGAGACCGCAGTAACATAGATGAAGATACCAACCAGAGGAAGGCCACCCGGTACAGTTCACAGAATGTACTGAGTGGTCTTTTGGTTTGTGCGGAATGTGGTGCTAATTATCGGCGCATCACCCGCCCTTCCGGCGAGGTGGTTTGGCGTTGCGCCAATAAAGTTGAGCACGGAAAGAAGATTTGTAAAAATGCACCGTCTATCAGTGAAGATACCCTTAAGAAGCATTTTTGCATAGCACTTAATATAGCGGAATTGGATGAGGCAAATATTAAAAGCTCGATTGAGAGAATCCTTATTCAACATGATGGAGGTGTAGAAATAGATTATAAACACGAAATGAGGCATAGTTTGGAATATTAAGTCTATGCAAGCTACGCTCATCTTGATATAATGTCCGTATAAGTAGAATTGAGGTGGACGGCATGACTGAAGCTGAAAAACGGCGGGCTGAAGCAATTTGAACGTATAGGATATCGCAGGAAAAAGTTTTAAAGCGTCTGGTGGCTAAAGGAATCTTTACACAAGAGCACGCCGACTATATGTCTGATCATCTCTTTGAACAACTGAATCTGTTGGATGTCCCCGGCTCACATCTGTCCTCTATTGGAGAAAAGATGATCAACGCAAATTGCGGGCACAGCCCTTATATTTCACTTACTGATATCGCACGTGAAAAGAATAGTGAATCCCCAGGATATCTTGTTCAAAGTTGGCTGAGAAACAGCAATACCATTGAGTACTTAAGACTATGGGAAAAAAAGTTTAATCCTAATTTCCTTGATGACGAATGTGAAAAGCTCATCCAGACCATTCGGACAAGCAGTGCTACCCTAACGCCAAAAATATGGATTAGTACTACAAAGGCAGTAGGCATCGAATCCAAAGCAGGCAAAAATGGCGGAACAATGGCACATCCAGAAATCGCTGAGGCTTTTCGGGCTTGGCTGTTTCCAGAGGTTATGTTGGAGATGGTGAAAAGATATAGGAGCTATCAACTTGAATTGGATGAATCACCGGCCCATGTGAACAAGGTTGAATCCTAATGTGCAGAGTTGCGGCCTGGATATATAAGAACTGTAGTATTTTCTTAGGAACTCAGTTTAGCAATTAGGGGCAACTCGGAAAATCAGAAGTTGTATAGATGAGGTGAATTGAATGGGATTGCAAGCAACAAATGCTGGAATTGATTTTCAGCAAAGAGTATCTGCATATATGATGATGCTGATGGAATTTGATATGAATATTTCATTAGCTTTGCAGTTGAGTAGAAATGATAAAATAGTAGGATTGAATTTTGAGGCGTGTAAAAGTATAGATGATTTAGTAATGACCCTAGATTCTGAAAAAAATATCTATTTTCAAATGAAAAGAACCATCTCGCTTAGTGATAGTGAGACTTCAGAGTTTTACGGTGTATGTGAACAGTTTGTAAAACAGTATCTTAAACAAAATCAAAATGACATAGCTTATATATTAGCCACAAGATCTGAATCATCAAAGGCAATTACAGTAAAATTAAAAAGAATACTAGATGGAATACGTTTAGCCAATAATTTGCAAGTAATTAAAGATTTAAACCAGGAAGAAAAGAATGTTTTTGATAAGGTATGTAATAATATAAAAAAAGTTTATCGGAATTTAAAAAAGGACGATATTACAGAAGAATGCTTATTAAATATTTTGTTACGTATATTTGTTGAAATATTCGACATTGAAAATGGTGAAGAATATGAAAAGAGTATCAAATTAATTCTTTTCAATCTAATTAGTGTTGATGTAGAATTATTTTGGCGAACATTGATATCGAAAGCAGTAGATTATGGTGCGAATAGAAGATACTTATCAAAACAAGCCTTGAAAAATCAATGTCAGTCATATATTGAAAAGAATAAAGATGATAAACCTAATTTTATAGAGAGATTCTTTGAAGTGTCATGGAAAGAAGGTTTTGATGATATTCAAGTTCAACTTGACTATGTAATTGCGGTACCATCAGATGAGACAAAAAGCGCTTTGAACCTAGAAAAAGAAACTGTTTTTATCATGGAATTATATCGTTTTGACGACAGCAAGAAAAAGGAGTCAGTACAATATATTCCACCTAATAGAATGATTTTGAAAAATGGATTTGAATTTGAAGTATTGTTTAGATGTGGTACACAAACTCGTAGTTATCAATATATAGAAAACGAACTTCCAGACAAAATAGCTGATTCATATGAGGTTGTAGTTTGGCCTGTTAAAGAATATTTTAATTATACAGATGTTGAACTTTTACATCAAAAACTATTACTAAAATCATTAGAAACTCAAAATGAATGCAAATGCATTAATTGTGGTAAAGCAATTTTTGATAATAATTCTTATTGTGTAGAAATAGATAATGAAGAAACTTCTGATCTGTTAGGGCTCGTACATCATAAATGTATAAGACCCGTGGATAGAGTTATTGGTGAAATAATAATTCCACATATAGAAGACTATTCTTATCTTAAGCATTTTGATATTAATATGTGGTTAAAACTGATACTTAAAGGAAAGCAGGCTTGGTCAAACATTGAAATAATGGCAACAAATTGCCCAGCAATGACGATAGATACTGATGAAGTCTTTCATGATGGGAACTACTGTTTATATCATGTTTTAGAAAATGGAGATAAAAGATATTTAACCAATAGAGGAGTCATCGATCGAATTAGTAAGCAAGAAGCTGAAACACTGCAAAAGAAGTTTAATAATCGAATAAAATTAGATAAATCGAAAGGTAATCCAACTGGATACAGTAGTAAGTCATACATTTATGGAACGTATTCGCAGATCATTGAACAAGTTGGTGAAAAAGAAGATTTTATCGAATGTGTGGAGACAAAAGTTTCTCTATACAGTGAGACAGTTGCAAAAATATACAATGATTGCGAGACATACTATTCTCCAATAATATATTTATCTGTAGATGGAGAACCATTTATACTGCCTAATGGCATTTTTCCAATGTTAACAAATCCGTTTGATTTACCTAGATTCATAAACAACTGGGAAAAAATGGGGTTTGAAATGCCTGACTACGAAGTGTGTATTATTAAAGATGACAATGAGTTCATTTTAAAAATGATTAGTTTGATTACAAATCGCATATTGCCAGTTGTTGATGGTATGTTTGGCGTGGATGGAAAAATGATAAAAGGGGTTCACATGCATTTGATGTGGGAGTTTCAACAAGAGCATGCTAAAAGAGGTGAAAATATTACTAGCGGTGAAATGACAAATGACAACACACAACTGGTATAGAGTACATTGCAGGCGTTATAAATTCCAATTTAGAATAAAAAGTGATTCCAATATATATTCTAGTTTATCTAATTTCCCATTATGTTTAAACTAAGCACTTTGTTTTGGTGGATTGTAAGAATGCTACTGATTAAACTCAAAAATCTATTTTCCACGGTGTCCACAAAAAAACACAGCTTTTCGCTAAGGGATAGTTGTGTCTTTTTTTATGCAGAAATGCATGGTATACTTTTTCTAAGGTTATTTATATAACATTGGGTAGCTTTTTAATATGAGCCACTAATTCCTCAATTGTAAAATAAATTTCCATACTGGTTGATTTGTTTACAAACAGATTTTTATATTTTTCATTATTAAGGGAGTATGGATTTTCCCTTTACGAACGTTAGTGTAAGAAGACTAAACAGAGATAATGGTTGGTCTTCTTTTTAATGGGGTACCTAAAAATGTATTTTGAAGGTCTAACCGCGCGGCAATGAGTGCCGGGGTTTGGAGTTGCGCCCCAAGAGTATTAAGATACCACAAGGTGGCTATCCTTATCATGCTGGTGGCAGATAAGGAGAAACTACATGTCTAAATATTTAACCTATGAAGAACGCCTAAAAATTCAAGCAGGTTTAAAGGAGAACCTTTCCTTCGGTGCTATCGGACGACAAATTGACAAAGATCGGACGACGATTGCAAAGGAAATCAAAAAGCATTCTTACGAAAAAAAATCAGGTTACAGTGGATGGTCCTATAATGCTTGTAAACACCGTAATGGTTGCAAGGCAAAGAATATTTGTGATAAGAATCAATGCAGAAGACCATCGACTACATACTGAAAACTATGCAGTTGCTGTAACGATTTCTGTCCTGATTTTGAAGAGGAGGTCTGCTCTATACCGATTAAACCACCCTATGTCTGTAATGGATGCGGACAGTATAATAAGTGCACTCTGAAAAAAGTAGTATACGATGCCTCAGATGCGCATATAGCTTTTTCGGAAAACATTTCTGAAGCTAGAAGCGGTATTCTTTCCAGTGAAACAGAGCTATCCAGATTAAATGCCTTGATATCGCCTCTGATCAAAAACGGACAGTCGGTTCACCAGATACATGCCAGCCATGTAGATGAGCTCATGTGTAGCGAAAAGACTATTTACAACTACATCGATGCCTGTCTTTTCGATGTGAGGAACATTGATCTTCCTCGTAAAGTGAAATATCGTCCCCGTTACAAAAAACCTGAATTCCAAGTTGATAAAGCCTGCCGCATTGGTCGTAACTACAACGACTTCCAAGTATTTATGGAGCAACATCCTGATCTGTCGACAGTACAGATGGATTCTGTTATCGGAAGTAAAGGAGGCAAGGTACTATTAACTGCTCATTTTTGTGGAAACCTCCCTCATGATGGCCTTCCTGCGGGATGCCAATACATCTCAATCTGTTATTGATATCAGAAATACTCTTGGAAAAGAGAATTTCAAAAAGCTCTTTCCAGTTATCCTCACGGATAATGGAAGTGAATTTTCCAATCCAAAGGCTATAGAATATGGTTATGATGGCCTGCTGCAGACCCGAATATTTTACTGCGGTCCGAGTTCTCCCCACCAAAAAGGTGCCATTGAGGTGAACCACGAGTTAATCCGTAGGATACTGCCCAAAGGAACCTCATTTGATTCACTTACACAGGACGAGATATGCCTGGTTATGAATCATGTAAACTCTTACAAAAGAAAAAAGCTAAACAACCGGAACCCATACCAGACGTTCAGCTTTCACTATGGAGAAGACCTGTTGAATCAGCTTGGATGCTCCCCAGTAGCAGCTGAGGACATCATACTGAAGCCAAAACTTCTCAAAAAGTAAGCATATGCCGCCAGCAACCCTATAATTCTATAGCAGCTTCAGGGGTAGATTTTCCGATTACAAAAAAGTCGACCGTTTATTTACCTCTGGTTTTTGTACGCTTTTTTTATGCCTAATCAACGTCAGTATAGCCATTTTTCTAAAAAATTAGTACCCTAAACGGGAATTTTGCTTGCAAAACGAGATTTTCATTTACAAAACGAGATTTTCGATTACGAAACGGGAAACTCATTTTCAAAACGGGATTCTCGTTATACAAACGGGAAGTTCGCGTTACAATTCACCCAGCCACTAATTTTTTGAATGCAAATGCAATATATAATTGACATAAAGACATTTATATATTATACTATGCAATGTAAGGAGGTTGCTTATGAAGAATAAAAAAATGAAAATTGCACGAATGGAATGCGATATGAAGCAAGAAGATTTAGCCAAGGCTGTTGGTGTCACAAGACAGACTATGGGTTTGATAGAAGCAGGAAATTATAATCCTACTCTAAATTTGTGTATTACAATATGTAAAGCACTTGGTAAAACATTAAATGATTTATTTTGGGAGGAAATATAATGAAAAATAATAATATTCAAGATGAACGTATCTTATCAGAGCGAAGAAAAATACAAAGCAGAGGATATGCATGGATTGTCACAATATTGTTAGTTTCTATCATTGTGCAACAGTTTTTTATGAGAGCACCATTTGCACAATATGCAGTTGAGTTTTTTGTCTTAATAGGATGTGGATTGTATAATATCATTGCTAATTACAAAAAAGGGATTGATATCTGGAACCCAAGAGGTGATGACAAGAAACAAATTCTATTTAGCACACTTATTTCTGGAGTCCTCTCTGTAATTTTTTTTGCAGTTTTAAGCGGTAATTATCAAATTAGCAATTTGGCATTTTATTTTGCATCGTTTGTTGTTTTCTTTTTCATAACACGTCTGATAATGATAGGTTTAAATAACAAGAAGCAAGAGAACATAGACAAAGAATTGAATGATGACGATAAAATTGAATAAAATGAGCATAATCTCACCAAAATATAAAATCTTTTTTCCACTATTAACACAAATACACATAATCCGAATCACTCCCGACAGATCAAACCTGTTGGAGAGAGGTTCGGATTTGTTCTTTATAAGGAAGGGAGGAGAATATACTGACTGGCTTTATTGGCAACAAGGCGAGATCGACAGGTTGATGTAAGGGTAGCTCCGTTGTTACAGGATGAATTTACCTGTATAATAGTAGTTGTTTATATGACAGAAGATGAATTAGAACATTGATGTGTAATATGAGATAGAGGTGAAAGGAATGGCTGTAGAGAAGCAATATGTATCAGATGTTGAAGTAATATTGTCGCATAGATATGATAATGGCTCCAACCTTTGGACTACACCCGACAAACGTCTGCTAAAAGGAGCCCCGTTCTCAACTCTGGAGAGCGTACTTTTCCTGTTGGAATTGGGGATGGAACCCACCGAGTCTTTGCTCAAAGAAGCCGCCGAATTGTTCTTCAGCACCTGGCAAGAAGATGGACGTTTCAAGTTGTACCCGAAAGGCTCTATTTATCCATGTCATACTGCCCACGCCGCCAATGTGCTTTGTCACATGGGGTATGCCGCCGATACCAGACTGCAAAAAACCTTCCAGCATCTCTTGGATATCCAGTATATCGACGGCGGCTGGCGCTGCAATAAATTCAGCTTTGGCCGGGGATCGGAAACGGAGTATTCAAATCCCTTCCCAACGCTTACCGCATTAAATGCATTCCGTTTTAGCGACTATATCAATAAAGAACCAGCACTTGACAAGGCCGTAGATTTCTTGCTAGAGCATTGGACAATTAGGAAGCCCATTGGTCCGTGTCACTATGGAATTGGCACATTGTTTATGCAGGTAGAATACCCTTTCCGTAACTACAACCTTTTTGTTTACGTCTATGTTTTATCCTTTTACAACCGGGCAAAGGAGGATAAACGTTTTCTGGAAGCTCTAGAAACGCTGGAATCCAAGATGGTGAATGGGCAGATCCTAGTTGAGCGTGTTGTTCCAAAGCTGGCCGAGCTTTCTTTCTGTAAAAAAGGAAAACTAAGCGAATTGGGAACAAAACGCTATCATGAAATTCTAAAAAACCTTAACGGAAAGAGATAGCCAGTATCCGATAACATAGTTAAGCAAGTAATCAGCTTTTTCTCATAATCCAACGAACAACCTCAACCCAAGTTGGCCCAAATTTCCCCTATGAGCAAGCAGTAAAAATTGTATTAGTAGATATAGATAATCCATATTCTAAAGAATCTTATATCTGAGATTTTATGAGAAAATGAAAAAATATAAAAAATTACTTGACACTTTAGCTATGTCCATGATAAAATCGCATAAATCGAAAATTTAATATTACTCTTATCAAGAGAGGTGGAGGGACTGGCCCTATGAAACCCGACAACCAGCATTCTCATTCGAATGCAACGGTGTCAATTCCAGCAGTACAAAGTACTGATAGATGAGGGAGGAGCTGTGTAGCAATTATATTATAATGTAGTTTGCGAACCCCTTTCATTTATTTGAAAGGGGTTTATCTTTTTATAAAAAATGAAAAGAAGGGAACAAGAATATTGCTGCTATAGGTGTAAAACAGAACATTTCCTATATCAAAACATATTAAACATATATGTATAATAAAATCATTTATTATAAACACATAAAAATGAAAGGTGGAAACAAAATGAAAAAAAATTATCTTTACAGAGTAATCTCTACAATACTAGCACTTAGCCTTATTTTTTCACTTAGCGCATGTAGAGCTAAGGAAGCACCCTCCAACAGCAATAGTAATGAGAAGTTAGAAAAGAAAACCTTAAAAGTTGGTGTCAGCGCAGGCCCTTACGGAGATATGTTTGCTGAAGCGATTGCTCCTTCTCTTGAGAAAAAGGGCTATAAGATCCAAATTGTAGAGTTTAGCGACTATGTGCAGCCAAACCTTGCGCTAGGCAATAAAGAAATTGACTTGAATATGTTCCAGCATTCTATTTATTTGAAGAATTTTTCTAAGGAAAACAACCTTGACCTTACTTTTATAAAAGAAATTCCCACAGCTGGGATGGGTATTTT
>JAUQXG010000312.1 GCA_030834765.1 Lutispora sp. | reverse complement strand
TTTTCACCCTATTTAATCGAGAAATTTCTGTAGAGTATAAAAGTTTCAAAAATTCCATGGTGCCTGGACTTATTTTAAAACTATTTGTTAAAGCAAGATTGCATTTATCACACAACACGCCGCCTTCTTTAATGTTAAATCGACTAAAATTTTCTTGAATTTCTCCACAGCTTGCACACCTCGTAATGCTTGGACGAAGACCGCTTATATCCATTAGCTTTAATTCGTATGCAAGATTTAATATTCCTGGCATCACTTCACCTTCTGATAGATAATACAAGCATTTTGCCAAAAGAGCAAAAAGCTTCTCACTTGGTATTTCTTCATCAGATACAGCTTCTGCAAGTTCAGCAAAATATGTAGCATATGTGAGTCTCACTAAATCATTTCTTATATTAAAAAAAGACTGCATTAGATCACCTGGACTGATATGGTAAAAGCTTTTGCCCTTATAAAGCAAAAGCTCGCTGACTGTAAACATTTCGCAAACAGCCAAAAGTCTGCTTTTAGGTTTTCTGCAGCCTTTTGCTATTGCTTGTATTTTTCCTTTGTTTTTTGTCAATATAGTAAGTATTCGATCAGACTCATTGATATTGGTGTATTTAATCACAATACCCTGAGTTTTTATAATTGCCATGAAAACACCTCTATTTATATCCCAATGTCTTTAAATCTGTCATGGTATCACGCCAATTTTTCTTTACTTTTACCCATAATTGCAAATTAATTTTGCAATTCAAGAGTGTCTCAATATCTACTCTGGCCCTTGTGCCTATTTCCTTTAACATATTCCCCTGTTTTCCTATGATAATAGCCTTGTGGGAATCTTTTTCACAATAAATAGTTGCTTCAATATCCATCATATCTTTATTTTGTCTTTCTTTCATGGATGTGATTTCTACTGCTGTTCCATGCGGTATTTCGTCTGTGGTTAACTCAAGTATTTTTTCTCTTATTGTTTCAGCGACAATAAATTTTTCTGGAACATCCGTTACCATGTCTGATGGAAAATACAGCGGCCCTTCTGGTAGGTTTTTAACCATTTCATTCAAAAGTATATCTGTATTATTTCCTTCTGCTGCACTGATAGGTATGATGCTTGTAAAAATGCTCTCATATTCACTGATTTTTGCAAGCACTTCCTCTAATTTTTGTTTTGGAAGCTTGTCAATTTTATTCAATGCTAAAAACACTGGGCATTGGGCCTCCTTCACGATGTCCATAATATACCTATCGCCAGTGCCGATTTCCTCCGTACAATCAAGAAGCATTACCACTACATCAACACCTCTGAGTGACTCTGTAGCGGATTTCACCATATATTCTCCAAGCTTGTGTTTAGGCTTATGTATTCCAGGTGTATCTATAAAAACAATTTGGTACTCGTCATTCGTAAGGATAGTTCTTATAGAATTCCTAGTAGTTTGAGGCTTACTAGAAATGATTGATATTTTTTCTCCTAAAAATCTATTGATTAAAGTAGATTTTCCTACATTTGGCCTCCCTACTATTGATACAAAACCTGATTTAAATTTCTTTTCCACTGTATCCCTCCAATTAATATAACTGTTTAAATTGTCATCTAAGGCATCTTCAAGAAATTTCTTTCAGATTCCTAAAAACCAATAAAAGCTTCCGGCAGCAATTGGCTTAAAGTATACATCTTTATGTTCTCACCATCTTCAAATATCAGCTTTAAATCCAATCCAAATTCAGACATGAACTGTCTGCATATTCCGCAAGGATAGGTGAAATCTCCTCCACTTCCTACGATAGCAATCGCTTCAAATTCCTTTTCTCCCTCAGAAATAGCTTTGGCAAAAGCTACCCTCTCTGCACATATAGTAGCTCCATAAGATGCATTTTCTATATTGCAGCCTGTATATATTTTCCCTGACTTAGCAAGGAGTGCTGCTCCTACTTTGAAGTTAGAATATTTTACATATGCTTTTTCCATTGCCTCTTTTGCTTGAGCTAAAAGTATTTCATCATCCATGTTTATTGATCTCCTATTTCGATTTTAGAAGTATATGGCACAACATTTATCCAGGTATTCCCTTTATTTAACTTTATCTCGTTGCCTTGCAAATCCTTATAAATCGTTTTCCCGCTTCTGCTGTCTTTTTGCCACTCTATTTCTATCAATTTGCCACCAGTTAATAAATATCCTTTGTCCTTACCAATGTTAGTGATTGCCAACCTTCCAGCACTATCAAGGACTTTTGTGTTAAGCCTCTCAATGATGATATTCACTGCTTTTATTTGGTCTTCCTTTTCTTTATCCTTCAATTGCTTCCCATTTACGCTTCTATAGTATAGTTTTTCACTTTCGTTGTATTCATATCCAACAAAATACCCACTATAATATTTAATTGATATTTTGTCAACCTTATTTCCATCTAAATCTAAAAAACTATCACTAAATTGGAAATATGCTGGTGCTGTACTGGTTTCCAAATTGTTTTTCAATGTGACTTTTCGCATTAATTCAGTGCTTGCATATAGATTATGGGGCATTTTTCTATCTTTAGCCCGCCAAAAACAAGGTGAACCTTTTAAATCGTTCAATGCATCAATCTTTAAGTCAACAATATCCTTTAATGCTTGAGGACTTCCGCCACAATGTACATAAACAGCTTCAAATTCCATAGCTTTATCCAAAAAATATGGTCTAGCGCTTCTTACAGGCCCTATTTTGTCACTGATTTTATCCAAATATATTGCCATATATCTTGTGATATTGCCTTCTACAGGAATTTCATAAACAATATCTGCATTCATGAGTCCTGATTGAGGTCTTGCAGAAACTTCATTGTCAATCATAACAGCAATAGGTCTTAATTTCAAGGCTTCGGCATCTTCAACAGGGAGGCCTGTAAGTGGAGAAATACTGCCTGACTGAGTTTCTCCAGGCGTTTGACCATTAGGTTCTGTTTCACCAGGCGGCTCAATTGGTGTTGCTTTTTTTGTACAACCTGAAAAAGCCATGGCAAATATTAAAATTAAAAAAATTAAACTTGTCCATCTTCTACTAAACATAAAAAACCCCCATTTTACAATAAGATATTCAGAACAATTCTTATAATCATCTTTATTTCATCTATAAATAAAAGATAG
>JAUQXG010000311.1 GCA_030834765.1 Lutispora sp. | reverse complement strand
GTGATAGAGTTAAATGTTTCTGATTGCCTTTAGATTTATTCATATTGCCCTCTCTTTTCGCACAGGCAGGCAATCCATCTGTACTTTTATTTTATGCCAGAGAGGTGCATCTGTAAATTCTATTCATATAGAATTTACTCTTACATATGGAATTTACTTTTTCATTTTAGGTGGCTATGTCTTTTCTATTTTTTGGCTCTTTTCATGAGAACGTATGTTTGGTATAATATAATCAAAAGCATGAAGGGATGAGTAATATGATTGACCACATTCTTAATGCATCCTTAGAGCGCAACATAATTATAAATATTATATATGAAAATGAGGGCGGTGTAACCCAGCGGGATATTAAAGTGATAGAGATGAATGAGGAATACATTAAGGCATACTGCTATCTAAGGCATCAAATTAGAATATTTAAACGTGGTAGCATATTGTCAGCTTATTGGCATAGATATAGGAGGGTGATATAATGATAACTGAAAGCCAACGCAAGGTATTCAATTTTATTATCAAATATATTGATGAAAACAGGAATTCTCCATCCGCTAGGAATATTACTGAAGGAGCAGGACTGAAATCGACTTCTACAGTTCATGGGCATATTAAGAGGTTAGAGAAAAGTGGCTATATAAAAAGGACTGAAGAAATAGCTAGAGGAATACAAATAGTGAAATAGTGGATCACTAGTTACAGATTGAAACAAAAACAAATAAAAGAGCGAGTGAAAACCGCTCTTAGTAGCCATTTGAAGTTGTAGGAAATGCATACACTGCAAGAGATTGCGGTGTTTTTTTGTGCGCGAAATATGCTTCTATAAAAAAGGAATTCTAGTTATCTAGTATTCCTTTTGCCTCAATAATTCTTTGAATGATTGTAATAATGATTGCAGCAGAAAATCCATTGATTATCCAAGGTAAATAATTGGGGAACATGATCATAAATGAAAAGAAAATAAAGCCTTCTGTTCTCTCTGCTAGTCCTGCTTGGTAGTAAAAAGACTTTATTCCTTTTTGTTTCACTAAGGCTCCTACTGTAAGAAATATTGTCATTGACATTAATACACAAATAACTAATACAATAAGCTCAAAACGAGCATTTGGAAAGCATATTGCTAAAGCTAGCACTACTGTCATCTCTACCAACCTATCAAAGCAGATATCCATCAATGTGCCCCATGGAGAAGTAGTTTTGCTTATTCGTGCCATAGCGCCATCTACTGCATCTAAAAAGCCGGAGAACCACAAAAGAATAATGGCGGCAAAGCTCTGATTAAAGTAAATTAATGGCCCTGTACAAACGCCTATGAAAAAGGCTGCCACAGTAGTTTGATTTGCAGTGATTTTTAAATTTAATAAGATATTTGCTACTTTATCAATGATAGAATTCACATATTTTCTTCCATACGTATCAATCATTTCAGCACCTCCATCTAAAGTCATTTATATTATATCATAAAAAGAAAAGCTTGACTGCCCCAGGACAGTCAAGCTTTTACTCCATATTATATTCACTTTTATTCGCATTGGCCCATTGAACATAGCTTTTATTGTTTTTTAAGCTATCAGCCAAGGTAGTCCAGACTTCCTCTGTTTCGTAACCTCTTCTCCAAGAAGCTGTTCCTGCCAAGTTATATTTGTGAATTAATGAGGATTTTAGGTTTATAGATTTTTTATCTTCAAACCAAATTTTATAAGTGATTTTATTTTCTATATAGTGCGCATAATATTGGCCGCTTTTGCTATCCCATATCAAATCAAGTTTTTTATCCTTGATTATTTCATTAGCCTTATTCATCGTGATTGCAGTGGAGGATACCTTTGTTTCACCATCTATTTTTTCTTCTTTCCAAAGTCTTGTGTAAAAAGGTAAGCCAAGGAGCAGCTTTTCATTTGGGACTTCTTCAAGAATACGGAGAAGCCCTTGTTCTACCCAATCGTATTGGGCTACAGATCCGGATACAGCGCTGTTTGCAGGATGCTGGTCATATGCCATCAAAGCTATATAATCTACTAGCTCCGATAAAGCTTTTCTATCATAAAATTTAGACCACACCTCACTAGAAGATTTCATTGTCACATCAATTGATATAATAAGTCCTTGCTCTCGTAAAAGAGGAGACATTTCTTTCATAAGTTGGGTAAGCATATCCTTATCTTTATAATAGACATTCTCAAAATCAATATTTATTCCATCTAATTTATAAAGCTTTGAGTATATGAGTATTTGCTGAATTATCTTTTCTCGCTTATCAGCATTATTCAAAACCTCATGGGTGAGGTCCTTATCAAAATTGTTGCTTATCAGTCCCCAGACTTGATATCCATTGCTATGGGCCCATTTTACATATTCAGGATCAGCCTTGTTCGCTACGGTGCCCTCAAGATCAGTTATGGCAAACCATGTTGGGGATACTACATCCAAACCATCTATTTTCTTTGTTTTAGACATATCGGCGGTTTTTATATTTACATATTCCCACACCATATTGATTTTGCCATTTTTAGGTGTCCATCTGGAAGATTGCGTTTCCTCAGGCTTCTCAATTTTTATATCTTCTGAAGTTTTTTCTACATATTTTTTTTCTATATATCCAACGATACCTTCTTCTGTCCGCACGTTATACCATGTTTTAGATTCACTAAAAACTCTCATGGGTTTATTTTGTTCTAAGTTCTTAGATACTATTTTAGACCTCACGGAAGGACTTTTTCTGATATCTGCATTTTTTACGATGGTTACAGCTTTGTGAATGGTGGAAACCTGCTTATCTAATATCACAACATTATTCTTTTCAATATATTCTATTTGTATTTTCAATATTTCGCTTAGAAACTGAATTGGAATATATGGAGTATCATTAATTAATCTTGCTGGGATATTCAGGTTCACCGGGTTTGAGTTTACCATTGCAGTAAGCTTATCTGTTTTCATTGAAACTACTTTTTGTTTTGTGGTAAAAATTATTTTTCCTACTTTTTTATCCCAAAGCACAGAAGAATCGATATATTCTTTTATAATTGGAAGAGAAAGAAGGATTTGACCATTTTCTATAATTGGAGGATCTATGTCTTTGATGACTTCTCCACCTACTATAAGGTTGGTTCTATGGGGCAAAAAGGGCGAGGTTGTCCAAATATTTGGCAAAAAGAAGCATACGATGGATAAAACAGCTACTGCTAAGATTAATAGAACAAATTTTTTCAAACCCTTGCACCTCCATTTCTATATATTTAATTATATCATCTATACAGTTAATTCTCATTGGAAGATTCTAGTGTTACGAGAGTGACTTGACTTCTATTTAAAAACCTTATTGGAAATACGCTAGTCCCTAAGCCGCTGTCAATATAAAGCAATCTGTCATCAGATAGCTTAAATAAACCCTTATCATATTTAGGCATGAAACCTTGATTTGGTATTACTACTGCTCCAATAAACGGTAATCTTATCTGTCCTCCGTGGGTATGCCCAGAGAGGATAAGATCTGAATTTGGAGTAGTTGTAAATATGATATTAGGTGCATGAGAAAGCAATATGGTGTATAGAGAGCTATTTATACCTTCAAAAGTCTTTTCTATATTGGGTCTTCCATTGTATAAATCATCGATTCCGCATATATTGATTTCTATATTTTTAGACGAAAACAATAGATTTTTGTTTCGTAAAACCGCGATTTTTCTGTCAGAAACTCCTTTTATAAAGGCCAATCCTTTTCTATTACCCAGCTCATGATTTCCTGGTACATAGTATATATTGGGATTAAGCTTATATAGCTTATCTAAAAAATTGTATACATGCTCAAAATCTTCCGTTTTATGATCTATTAAATCTCCTGTAATGACTATGGCATCTGGTTTAGTATCTGTGATTTTTCTCAGAAGCCCCTTATATTCATCTCCAAAGTCCATGCTGTGCAAATCACTTATTTGAAGCAGCTTTATATTTGTCCCAGAAGGAAACTTATTTGTTTTTAGTGTAATTTTGTTTATTTTTGGAATATTTACGTCTATATAGACTATGAATAAGCTAAGGATAAAAAGTATAGCTAACAGCATAAAAGCTTTTTTTACTATATCAACGGTCAAAGTTTCATCCTCCGATTTCCTTGTTTTGATATCTAGTATAAGTATTCGTGCTTTTACTGTCAAATAACCCATATATAAATTTCTATTTCCACTTAGTCCAGTGAAAATGAAAATACAGTAAGAGGATTTTTAATATTCTTATAGAAATAAATATAGAAGTTCAAATGTGGAGGTTTGTGTATGGATAGCAATATAATTCTAGAATCTAGCAACCTGTTTATTAGGACATCGGTTTTTGCAGATTGTTTTTACTTTACAGAATGGGAAGATAAAGAATATGTGAAGCAATTTTTTACTATCAGCGATGGCCGTGACTATGAGGAAATTGTTACAGAATTTATCCATAGAAAAGTGGATGACACAAAGCTTCAGTTTACTATAGTATACAAAGCTACAAATATCCCAATCGGAAGAATATATATAAGCAGAATTGACAAAGAATATGATTCTCTTGACATTACTCGAATATATATAGGAGAAGAAGAATTCTTAGGCAAAGGATATGGAAGGGAGGCATTGATTGCTGTATTGAATTACTGCTTTGAAGAGTTAAAAGTTGAAAGAGTAACGCTGGATTTTTTTGAAGAAAACATACGAGCTAGAAATCTATACGAGAGTGTTAGTTTTAAATCCGAAGGTGTAATGCGAAATGCTGGAAAGAAGAATGGAAGGTATGTAAATTTGCATTTAATGTCCATATTAAAGGAAGATTATTTCAAAAGCATCATGAGGCATATTCATATATAATAATGAGGGGAATAAAAAAGTGATAGAATTTAAAGATATTATAAAAGCTAGAAATACCATAAATGATTATATATATAAGACTCCCTTGGACTTGTCTATGTATTTAAGTAGTGATACTACAAAGGTATATTTGAAACTTGAGTCTCAGCAAAAGCTAAGAAGTTTTAAAGTCCGTGGAGCTTTAAATGCGGTACTGAGTTTGACCACGGAGCAAAAGAAAAGGGGAATAGCTGCCATATCTTCTGGAAATCATGGTGCTGGAGTAAGCTATGCAGCAAAAATATCAGGAGGTACAAAAGCCATAGTTTTTGTGCCAAAGACCACTCCATATTCTAAGGTGGAGAAAATAAAGTATTACGGAGCCGAAATCGTCCAATTAGGAAATAATTATGATGAAGCGCATATACAGGCTTTGAGAATTATTGAAGAAGAAGGCTACACCTATATTGACCCTTGTTCTGATGCTGTGACAATAGCAGGTCAAGGCACAATAGGCATTGAGATATTAGAAGAAAATCCAGATATTGATACGATTCTAGTCCCAATTGGTGGCGGTGGCATCATCACAGGTGTAGGCTTGGCTGCAAAACATATAAAACCAGGGATAAAGATTATTGGTGTACAAACCAGCGCATGTCCAGCTATGATACATTCGGTAAGAGATCAAGTTTGTTATGAAGAGTATCCGACAAAGCCATCTATATGCGATGCATTGATAGGTGGAGTCGGCAGATTGCCTTATGAACTGGCAAAGGTATGTATAGATGATATGATTGAAGTGGATGAAACGGCAATAAGGGAAGCATTGAAATTCCTGATGACAAAAGAAAAAGTAATAGCGGAACCTTCCAGTGCCGTGGGAATTGCTGCTTTTCAAAAAAATCCACATCTGTTTGAAGGCAAAAATGTAGCGATTGTAGTTACGGGGGGAAATCTTGATCATAAACTTATGACACAGCTTCTATGTGAGGAAAAATAAAGGAAAGCGGGGACTATCATATGGACAAAAAAGCAGTTTCTGTTGGACAAATCAGCATGATGTTTTCGGTAATGATTGCATTAATAGCTATTTGCATGATAAAAGGTATTTCTTTAATCTATGCTTTTGGAGGGGCAATATTTTTTGCTTCTTGTATATTCATATATTGTGGTTATGATGCAGTAAGCTTGTTGAAAATGATGTGGTCAGGTATCCATGATTGCAAAAGTATATATATCATCATTGTGCTTATGGGTGTGACCATATCCATATGGCTTGCTTCTGGAATTGTTCCTACAATCATTTACTATGGATTTTTATATATCAATAACACCAACTATTTGCTTGCTTGTTTTTTACTTACCTGCCTTATTGCTATTTTCATGGGTACGGCCTTGGGAACCCTTAGTACAATAGGTATGGCTTTATATGGTATAGGAAGGGGTCTTATGATACCGGCCCCTATTTTACTGGGCGCTATTGTATCAGGTGCTTTTGTTGCTGATAAAATTTCGCCTATATCATCCCTTACAAATCTAACAATTAAGTTAACGGGTATTCAATATAAAGATTATTTAAAAACAGCTTTGAAAACCTTGATTCCA
>JAUQXG010000310.1 GCA_030834765.1 Lutispora sp. | reverse complement strand
ACAACTGCCTAAGGGCATTACATCGGTTCGCCAATAGCAATCCATGAATCGCTCCATGTCTCTGTTAAACATCTGAAAGTATGCCATAACATGATGTCCCATAGTTATGGGCTGAGCTTTTTGAAGATGGGTATATCCCGGCATGACCACATCAATATTTTCCGATGCTTTTTCAAGCAGTGTTTCTTCTAGCTCCAAAAGCTTCTTTACTATATTTTCTATATTGATTTTTTGATACATTCTAAAATCCAGTGCCACCTGATCATTTCTGCTTCTTGCGGTATGAAGCTTCTTTCCTGATTCACCAATTCGTTCAATTAAAAGTTTTTCGATATTCATATGAATATCCTCATCTGATACAGAGAATTCTACTTGTCCCGCCTCTATGTCTCCAAGTATCGCTTCTAATCCACTTATTATTTTTGCTGCATCTTCTTTTTCTATAATATTGCATTGCCCAAGCATTCTTGCATGAGCAATGCTCCCTCTTATATCTTCTTTATACATTCTGCTGTCTATATGGATGGAGGAATTAAAATCATCTACTATTTTTTCCGTTGCTTTTCCGAATCGTCCGCCCCATAGTTTCATTTTTATTATTTCTACTCCTTTTTGCTTGCATTTTTCTTCATGATTGCCATAACCTCAAGCGGTAAACCAAATAGATTAATGAAGCCTTCTGCATCTTTTTGATTATATATATTATCTATATTCTCTCCAAAGGTAGCAAAACCTTCATTATACAGAGAATATGGTGAATCCATTCCTGACAATGTGCAGGAGCCCTTATAAAGCTTTAATCTTACTGTTCCAGTAACATTTTGCTGTGTGTATTCTACAAAGCAATCTAAAGCTTCTTTTAGAGGTGAAAACCAAAGTCCATCATATACGAGCTGGGCATATTTTTCTGAAATGCAGCTTTTAAAATGCATTGTTTGTTTGTCGAGGGTAATATATTCAAGCTCTTTATGGGCTTTATAAAGTATAGTGCCTCCAGGAGTTTCATAAACTCCTCTTGATTTCATCCCTACTAGTCTGTTTTCAACTAGATCTATGATGCCGATGCCATGCTTCCCTCCAAGTTCATTTAATTTAGCAAGCATTTCCACAGGATCATATTCAATATTATTAACCTTTTTTGCTATTCCTTTTTCTAAGTATATTTCTATGAACTCAGGTGAATCCGGAGCTTTCTCTGGAGGAGTAGTCATAAGATATATATCTATATTATGTCCATTCCATGTATTTTCAAGATCAGCACCTTCGTGGCTTAAATGCCATATATTTCTGTCCATGCTATAGGGTCTTTCCTTTGAAACTGGCACAGGTATGCCCCTTTCCACTGCATAGTCAATGGCTTCTTCTCTTGATTTTATATTCCATTCTCTCCAAGGGGCTATAACCTTTATACTAGGGTTTAACGCCTTAATCCCAAGCTCAAATCTAACTTGATCATTTCCTTTCCCTGTGCATCCATGAGCTATATATTTTGCTCCCTCTTTTTCTGCTATCTCAACAAGTCTTTTTGCCATTAAGGGTCTAGCCATAGCCGTACCAAGAAGATATTTGCCTTCATAAACAGCACCAGCCTTTAATGTAGGCATAATGTAATCTTCAACAAATTCTTTTTTTACATCTTCAATGTATACTTTACTAGCACCGGTTTTTAAAGCTTTTTCTTTTACTGTATCAATCTCAGTTCCTTGCCCAACATCTATACAGCAAGCAATTACTTCCACATCATAGTTTTCCTTAAGCCACGGAATGATGATAGATGTGTCTAAACCTCCTGAATACGCTAATACTACTTTTCCCTTTGCTTTCTCCATAATACAACATCTCCTAAATCTTCTATATCTATATTTATAATAATTTTAGTATATTTATTCATATTTTATATTATTTTAATATAACTTATTTTAGAAGTCAAGTCTATTTCATCGATTCTTCCTTTTTTGCAGATGTTGTTTTTATTCATTTTCAGCATATTTATGCATTAAATTTATATTATGCACAAATGAGTATTTGCTGCTCTTCGACCTTTAAAAGCCCAGTCTGCCATAAACTCTAAATACCCAATGCCATAATAGTGCCTAGCCAAAAAAAAACAAGGAGATAAGTCAAATATTTGACTTATCTCCTTTATATTATAGTTTTATTCTATTGGACTACAGGAAATCCTTTGTTCATCCAGCCTGCTGGTGCAGTTGCGGCAGTTCCCATGCCTGAATTCATTGATACTGCATCATAGCCCAGAAGCTTTAGCCCTGCAACTACTTGACCTGCTGTTTGACCTGTATAGCAGTATACTATGATCTTCTTGTCTTTTGGGAGAGTATTAAAGCTTT
>JAUQXG010000309.1 GCA_030834765.1 Lutispora sp. | reverse complement strand
TACAAAAAAGTGGATTTTCAGATGGAGATAAATGATTCATATTTTGCACGTACCCATGCACTAATTTATTAAATCATAGAGGAGGAGTGGTATGATATGAAAATCTATAGTGATGATATTATTTTGAGACCATGGGAGTGCAGTGATGCAGAAAGACTTGCAGCAATAGCCAATAATAAGAAAATCTATGATAATTTGAGAGATGGATTTCCTAATCCCTATTCAATTGAAGATGCAAATAAGTTTATCTCAGACCTTCAACAAAATAACAATCAACAAAAAATGTTTGCGATTGAATATGATGGCATTGTGGTAGGAGGTATTGGAGCATTTTTAAAAGAAGATATTTATCGAAAGAATGCAGAGATAGGCTATTATTTAGGAGAAGCGTATTGGGGCAAAGGAATCATGACAAAAGCGGTCAAAGCCATAACAAAATATATCTTTGATAATTTTGATGTAATCAGAGTATATGCTGAGCCCTTTGCAAGGAATACTGGATCAAGAAAGACACTTGAAAAGGCGGGATTCAGACTTGAAGCACAATTAAAAAGCAATGTTGTCAAGAATAATGTGATAGAAGATAGTTGCATATATGCAGTATTGAAGAATGAATATATAAGATAAATCTAAGTGTATACGGAAATATATCTTTAGTGGATAAGGTAGAAATATAGACTTATTTATAAAGTGAGGGGAAATGGATGAAAGTTCAAGGTGAAAAGATTTATATAAGATTTTTAGAAATATCAGATGCACAATCCATGCTTGATCTTAATTTGCGGAATAAAGAGTTTTTTGAGAAATATGCTTCCACAAGAAGTGAGGACTTTTATACGTTAAAGTCCAGAGAACATGCCATAGAGGATAGTATAAAACACAGAGAGGAGGGGCAAAGATATTCATTTGGAATCTTTCTAAAGGATACGGATGAATTGATAGGAAATGTTACACTTTCTGAAGTTTTACGTGATTCCTTGCAAAGCTGTTACATTGGATATTCTCTTGATCTACAGCATAATGGCAAAGGATATATGACTGAAGCTGCCAAATTAGCAGTAAGATTTGCCTTTGACGAAATTAAACTCCATAGAATAGAAGCGGGAGTTATGCCTCACAATATTCGCTCTACACGTGTTTTAGAAAAAGCAGGTTTTCACAAAGAGGGTATCGCTATAAAAAGTGTAAAGATCAATGGAAAATGGGAAGACCATCAGATATTAGCAATTGTATCTGAAATGGATTAACTGGTTTTTGTACATGCTGTAGGAGGTAGTGAGAATATATGAAATTCTTCAATTTTCATTATAAAAAGAAAAGAAGTTCAGCAGTTTCAATTGGGATTATTGGTGGAGCAGATGGTCCAACTGCTATTTTTACAAGCAGCCATGAAGAGCAGGATAGGTTTTTGTCATTGGCGGCAGAAAAGATTAAGCCATGTGAGAAAACATTTGAACAGCTGGAGCAGTATTTGGTAAGTAGATACCATGCAGTGCATCATACACTTTTGCCCCATGAATTAAGGGTGCTAAAAGCAAATGTTATAGTAAATCATTTCAGTGAAGTCTTAGATAAACCTAAGCCTTTAAGTGATAATCCAACACAACAAGAAATAAATGCTTATTGTGAAAAAGACATATTTGGACAGGGGAGAGAGTATCCAGCGGAAAAACTGGGACTTGATATGAGAGCATATAAAATAGCAAAAGAAATAATACCAATTGCAAAGAAAAGGCTGTTCAATAAAAGAGAACAATACGGGAAAGCTCATTCTAGCTATGGAGAAGATGATATGATTATAGAAATAGAAATGAAGTCAGGGTATTTTAGTATCCTCAATGGTACAGATGAAGTAATGAATGATTTGATCTTGTATAGAGGTGTTTCTGGACTGGATATTGCAAAAAGAACACCCCGCTTTATTGGTTACGCCTATACCCTGAAAAATTTAGATAAACTATAATAAGTAAATCAGCAATAAATATATATAAATCTAAGAAATTGTCACGAGTATTTCTATATTGCTGATAAACCAGGAAAAAGTAAAAATAAAAAGATATATGCTTTGCCAGAGGCATCGGGATTGATATGTAATGATAATCATATTGAACTTATTGGCGATGTAGTAACTATTGAATAAATTGATATGGGGGAATATTTATGTATTGTGGAGAAAAGGTAAAATTACGGGCCTATAAAAAGGAAGATATCAAACTAGCTTATGAGTATATGAATGACAGTGAACTAAAAAGGTTATTAGTCAACAAAGTACCTTATCCTATGATTTTAGAGCAAGAAGAAAAATGGTTTGAAAGTCTTGTCAGCCTAAAGGATATATATAATTTTGCTATAGAAGATTTGGAAACAGGAAAGTATATTGGCGGATGCGGAATCAATCATATAAATTGGCTCAATAGAATCGTGACAATTGGTGTTTTTATTGGGGATAAGAATTATTGGAGTAAGGGGTATGGCACAGATGCTGTAAGAACTCTTAATAAATTTATATTTGAACAGATGAATATAAATAAAATAAAACTAAATGTATTTTCTTTTAATGAAAGGGCAAAGAAATGTTACGAAAAATGCGGTTTTCAAGTGGAAGGAGTCCTAAAACAAGAACTTTTTAGAGATGGTGAATATTGTGATGAATATATAATGGCTATATTTTTTGAAGATTGGCGAAACAGGCTCATAATATAATTTTTATGGAAGAGCAATCAGAAGCGTTAGGGAGGCCTCTTTTTGCTTTTCAATCTTCTTTTAATTTTTCTAATCTGTATACTACCATATGATAAATTCGATCACTAAAATACCCTGTATCATTAACTCTATC
>JAUQXG010000308.1 GCA_030834765.1 Lutispora sp. | reverse complement strand
GTAACTATAAGATAAATAGCACCATTTAATCTATAAATTACATCAAAATCTTGTCTTCTATAATTTTTACTTTTATCATATTCAATAAAACTCTTCAACTTTTTATTATCATCAACAATTCTATTCCAATAGACAGGATGTTCCAGCTCCGTTACAGATATTAATGAATCAAATTTATCCATGCTATTCATTAACATTTCAATCGCCTCATCAATATGCTTTTCATTCCTTAAGGGAGATGTCGGTTGAAGCAATAGAATAAAATCATATTTACTGTTTTCATCTTTCTCTAGCTTCTTAACCGTATATAGAATAGGATCAACACCCGGGGTATTATCCCTTGCTAACTCATTGGGCCTTAAGAAAGGTATTTCAGCACCGCATTTAAGAGCAACATCCCCAATTTCTTCATCTTCTGTAGACACTATAATCCTATCAATGTACTTAGATCTTTTTGCTACATCGATTGACCATGCTATCATAGGTTTACCTGCTATGTACCTGATATTTTTTCTTGGAACACCTTTTGATCCACCTCTTGCTGGTACTATAGCCAATATACTTTTTCCTATATACATACTATAACATTCCTTTCAAGAAAGGAGCTTACTTGTTTGATACTTTGACTAAACAATAAAACTCCTAACAAAGACTTAGGTTAATACTATTTTAGCTCAAACTTCTTATTCCAAACACCATAGTTATCTTGTTCAAATAATTCTTTATTGTACCACTTATCTGCAATTTCCCAAAACTCTTTAACTGTAATGCCAACAAAATCACAGTAGTCATCTAATATTCTTTGGTCTAACTTGTGATCTCTTTCATTTACTAATTTTATTGCTTCTTCCCTACTCATTCTTCCTGCTCTAATATATCTTGATGCCATTTCAGTTGTACTGGAATGTCCAAATTTAGGATATTTAAGCCATTGATTTATCAAGTAGCCCGGGCTATCAATTTGATTATAGTTTTCTATTGTGCCCTCTCTAACCCATTCATGTTCCATATGTCTGAAGCCATGTCTCTTAGCAACTTCATAGTTATGATGGGTATCCCATTCAATAAAATATGATAAGTAAATAGGCTCTAATCCAGCTTTATTCATTTCTTCAAGTGTAGGTTGCTTTATACTATATAAATCCTTCAATGTAATGCCCTCTTCAAGCCATTCAGCCCAATCAATTGGCTTAACTACATCATTGCCAAATATTCCTTTTGCCGAGTAAGTTTCTTCTTTTTGAGCACCACCGTATTCATAATTCACATTTTCTCCATAGACTAATAGTTCAATTCCCATTTTCACACATAATCTTACTGGTGCTGCATATATTGCAGCATCCACATACCATGTTGGTGAACCCAGCTTCTTTAGACCCTTAAGAACCATCTTCTTACCTAATTTCTTGTTTAATGAAAGCGTAAGAACGTCACATCCAAAGGCTTCAGAAATATTCGCTTTATTTTGTTGTCCTGTTTCTGTCCAACTCCAATTATCTACGGATATTAGTAAAGGGTTCATCCCCATCAATTCTTTCATAACATATACCTGAAAAGTTGAGTCTTTCCCACCGGAAACTGCTATCGCACAATCATACCCATCCCCATTACAGTCTCTATATTTGTCACATAATTTTTCTAATTCTTTATAGCGCTTATCCCAACCAGTTGTCTTTTTTTTAGAATAGTTGTTACATGCTTCACAAATGCCATTTTCGTCGAACATAATTCCTGGTCTAGTGTTTGGCATAACACACTTTTTACAAAACTTAATTTTATTACTCATTCTTATCTCCTCCGAAATTTTCTTGCAACCATTTATTTAACTTTTCATATTCATTTTTAGCTCTGTTTTGTAATTCCTTAATAACTTCTTCAGATAATCTGGAATATTTTTCCTCATTAGAAAGGTGATCTATTACCTTAGCTTTTAGTTCATTATGAAAATCCTTTTTATTGACTTCAATGAATTCATTTGAGCCAATATCTTTGTATAAATTCTCTATCTGTATATAATTTAATAATCCAATCACATTTTTCTTTAATGCATAGCCACAAACATTTGAGTGAAATCTCATTCCAAGTACTAAATCAGACTGACTATATAAAGAAAATATATAATCGTGCCCTCTATCACCAATTAAATATGGTGCTACTTTGATGCAATTTCTCCTAATTTTATCATTCATTTCATCCATTACATCATAGATGGTCTTAAGGTCTCTAAATATATGTGGTATAAAAATAACATTTAGATTATCCTTGTATTCTTCACTCAATTCCTCAATCATTTTAGCAAAATTCGTTTTAAAAGTATCATACGAAATCTTATCTAAGCTATTAGGAAATCTAACTTCCGGCATATCACCAGCTATATTAATCACAATATTTTTCTTGCCTTTTTCAATTTCAAAATGTTCTACATTCTCTGTAGATGTAAAGAAGCCTCCATCCGGAATCTCTGATATCTTTTGATCATACCTCTGACCATATAAAGACTTTATATTTAATAATGCACCATCATTTCTCACACTAATAAAATAATGACTATCATTAGTTGTATAGTCCAGAAAACTCTTAAACTTGTCTATATTTTCGGGCGGAACACCTTGTCCCAAGTCACAGCCCAGAGAATAAAATATAATAGGTGTTTCAATTTTTTTTAAGGTTTCTATGCTAAGGTCAATAGAGGTACCTGTAGCAGAATCTTTTACCCATAATTCAAAATAATTGCCCCCTCCAATCATTAGTAAATCATACTGATTAGCCTCTTGAATAAATTCATCTGAATTAAAAATCCATTCCCTCCAATAAAATTCTCGAATTTCCTTTTTAGTGATTTCAAATTCAAAGTCTATATACCAGTCTCTTAATCTGCTAGCTCCTTTATGATTGGCATTATCGCCTACATTTCCTATAAAACTTGCTATATGTAGTACTTTTAATTTTTTCTTCACATAATTCCCCCCTTTGCACGATAATCTTATTAATCATCAGACAACAGCCTATTTATTTTGATATAATTTTCTAAATATCGGATTTTAATATTGTTCTAGAAACTATTTAATTGAAACATGTAATCAAAAAATCTGTTAAATATAAATGTCTTGTATCACCATTTGTTATGTTAATTAAGATATCTTTTGAACTGCTGTCTCATTTAGTAGTTAAGTAATTGAGTTAAGGTCAATAAACCTTTTTTGTTTTTCAATTTTCCAAATATTATGCCCTAACATAGCCTTAAGAAAATTTTCTTGACTCTTTCCGTTTCCAAAATGATTGGTCCTAATTATTGAATTCATGTCCTTGACTCTTTTAATAGCTTTTAAGATATCTTTTGTATCATCATTGCAGTTAACAATTGATTCATAAGTAAATCTATTCTCTTGACGAGTGCCTATATTTACGCTCGGTATACCTAAAACTGGCGCTTCATGAATACCAGCACTAGAATTTCCTATTAAGTACTTTGCATTTCTTAAAATCTCAATATAATATTCAAATCTAATTGAAGGAAAACATTTTACTTTTTTATTATTATTAAATCTTTTGTACTCATCAAGTACCATATGATAGCCATGATCATTATTAGGGTAAATTACTATAAAGTTATCACTACTATCAAATATTGCGTTTACTACCTGACTTATTTTGTATTTTAAATGATCTACTTCAGTTGTTACTGGATGATAGGTTAAAACTGCGTAATCCTCAAAATCTATTTCATAGCGTTTTTTAATTTGATCAAAGTCTATACTCGGCTTTTGCATAAGTATGTCTATATCAGGAGAACCTATTAAAAATATAGAGCCTGTATCTTCACCTAACTGTATTAGCCTATGCTTTGCTTCGTCATTAGAGACAAAATGAATATGTGCTAGTTTTGAAACTGAATGACGAATGGATTCATCTATTGTCCCAGAAACCTCACCACCCTCAATGTGAGCAACTAAAATATTATTTAAAGCACCAACAATAGCACCAGCTAAAGCTTCAACTCTATCTCCATGGAGAATAATCATGTCAGGTTTTATTTCCCTTATATAGCGGCTGAATCCATTGATTGTATTAGCTAAAATTAAATCCATTGGTTCTTCAATAATTTGATTCATGTAAGTATGAATATTTTTAAATCCGTCTTTAACTATTTCAGACTTTGTATCACCAAACTCTCTTAAGGTATGCATCCCTGTCACAAAGATGTGGCATTCGAATTGTTCATGATTTTCAATTGAACACATCAATGACTTCATTTTGCCATAATCTGCCCTCGTCCCCGTTAAGAATAAAATTTTCCGCTTATTCACCAACATCACTCCACTTCAAGTGCTCATCTTTTTCTATATTTCTTTTGGCACGCTTAGCCAAAACATCTTGATAATGCTCTGCTCTTATTTCTCCAGTCCCGGGCCTTTTAACCCAAATATTTCCTTGTTCGAAAAGTTCTCCCTCTTGGATTGGCTTTATTGTCACCACTGTCGAAAAGGCAAAATCTATTGTAACCTGTTCTTCTTGTGCAGCTTCTTTTTTCCCCCCACGCATACTTCTTATTTCTTCAGAACTTTTAATCAAGTCACTTAATTCTTCTGGGGTCATTGAACAAATAATGTCTGGCCCTTTACGATCTTTTCTATCAGTAAAATGTCTTTCTAGTATAGATGCTCCTAGAGCAACTGCTGCTAAACAAGCATTATTGTTCATTGTATGGTCTGACAAACCAATAATAGCTTTGGGAAACTCTCGCTGCAATTCTTGCATCGCACCTAATCTAACCAGTCTCGGAGGAGTAGGATAAAGATTTGTAGTATGCAGCAATGCATATTCAACTCTTCGATTTTTCAGGACTTCTACCGCTTTTTTTACGCTTTCAATATTATTCATTCCCGTAGAAACAATCATTGGTTTCCCAAATGAAGCAATGTGATCAAGCAGTGGATAATTATTCATTTCACCCGAGCCAATTTTATATGCTAGGACTCCCATGCGCTCTAATCTATCTGCAGCAGCTCTAGAAAATGGAGTGCTTAAAAAGATCATCCCTTTAGATTCAACATACTCTTTAAGCTTAATCTCATCTTCTTCTGATAAGGCACATCGGGCCATTATATCATATATTGAAACATCTGTATTTCCAGGTATTACTTTTTTTGCTTCCTTACTCATCTCATCTTCTACTACATGTGTTTGGTGCTTGATAATTTCGGCTCCAGCCTTATGTGCAGCATCGACCATTTCAAAAGCAGTTGTCAAACATCCTTCGTGATTAATTCCTATTTCTGCTATAACAAGTGGACTATACTCTTCACCTATTTTTCTACCGCTTATTTCAATATAGGCTTCCATTTTTATTCTCCTCTCGTAGTTATATTTAATATTTTTCTACATAAATCCATTATTTTTTATAAATACATTTACAATACAGAATTCTAGTAAAAATCATAAAAGAAAACGCGTATTTTTTTATTTGTTCTAATTGGGCATCTGGTATTGTATAATCTTCAAACTAAATATTAATATTTTGATTGTTTATAAGTTCTTTTCTTTAGATTTTTTATTGTATAATCCCTCAAACATAAAATAATAGATAATGATGTCTAATCCACCATTAAAGGCACTCAGATCAAAACTGATTCTAAATATTATTGCAATCAGTAGCAAAACATATATTATATTTTTTCTTTTAATAAATGCATGCAACTTTACCAACAAGACTACGATATACAACATAGTTATGAATATCCCATATCGAGAATGTAAATGCAAAAAAGAATTATGGAGATTATAGTCCATCGCAATGAGTATCCAATCTTGATTTAACGGTGCTCCAAAAACAAAATGGATAACAGATGAAAATACATTCCTTAAATAAGTTTCCCATATCAATAACCTAGGACTCTTCATCCCGTAAGCTTGAAAGTTATTAATAGCTGGCACAATTATAGTATTATAATTAAATCTGCCTATTCCATATATAATACCAATCAAAGAAAATATCTTGATAGGATTAGAAATATGTACGCCTTTACCCTTAAATTCGAAAATAAAAAACCCAATGCAAATAATACCAAATGTTATAATTCCACTACGACCTAAAGCCCACACTGTAATTACTAAACCTAAAACAGCCGATATCCGATGTATTTGCTTATCTGTGACAAAACTAGTGATACATAACAACGAAAAAAATATTAGCATAGTTACAGAAATATTATTTCTACTCACGGTGCCTGTCAAATTTTCAGCCATCTTGTTTTCCATTATAGCAACCACATAAAAGCAACAAACACAGTAGTATAGTATTGCTATAGATTTATAATGCAACTTAAAATTCAACAAAATAATTGCCATGCCCCCAAATGCAATTGGCCATAAATACTCTGAAATATTCGCATTTCCTATCACTATGTATGATAATAATCCAAATATCGTATACATAAGAAAAAAAAGTAAGTAGAGTAGATTTTCTCTTTTTTTTGTACTTATCAATGTATATACAAAACCAATAAACCCTAAAATCAAAAGAATAAACTGGCCTATATGTATATTATACATATTTAAAGTATTCAAAAAATATACAGCAAGGAAACATATTATCAGCATTGTAGGCATAACAGGCTGCTTTGTTTTCGAATCTGTATAGCTATATTTATCACCATTTATGCTTTTTTTCATATCTCGCACCTTTCAAAGTTTAATTAAATCTGCCTAATATTTTGTTTTGCTCGAAATGTTCAATATCTCGGGATTTAAAAATCTTAGCTGGAGCCCCACCAACTATTGCATACTTTGGTACATCATTTACCACGACACTACCGGCTTGAATTATGCAGCCTTCGCCTAAAGTAACTCCACCCATAATAATAACTCTTGTTCCAATCCAAACACAATCCTCAATCGTTATATCCTTATATATATATGTATTGTCATAAGGAATGGCAAAACCTTCATAATTGTGATTTTGGGTCATAAGCAAAATGTCCTTTCCTGAATGAAAATAATTACCTATATTGACTTTTCCCTCACCACTAATTTCTATTCCATTAAAATTGCAATAACATCCAATAAATGTATTTTTTGTAAACTTACAAGGAAAATTTACTACTAGTCCCTCGCCATATGCACCAAGTTTTCTTTTTGCTAAAAAAATTAAAGTTTTTGACAAAATTCTTTTTATTAGTCTTTTCATATTTCATCTATTCTCCTCTATCACTTGAGATAATAATTTGTGTGGTTTACTTAGCATAATATAATTAAGCTCTACAAGCTTTTCAAATACACCTCTATTCGAATAATCATCTAATATGATCTCTTTACCATTACAATATCCTTCAAATAACGCAGTAGACCTCAGAGATGCTACATATTTTGTATCCTCTAGAGATTCCTTCATTGTTATCAACTTTGCTTCCTCAATGTCATATCCATAGAATATTTTCTTAACCACATCCTCATTGCTCCATCGAGGATGTATCCTAACAGCACAATTCTTACCCCGTACTTTTAGCTTATCAAAACACTCCTTAATAAGTAGCAATGCATGTTCCTTCTCATTAGCTAAATAATATGTTATGTAATACTTATAATTTTCTTTTTTGAACAAATTTCTTTTTAGAGTTTCTGGCAATTCTATAATAAATTGAGAAACAGGCGCATGTAAGCTTTTAAATAAATCAACATAATACTGATCCCAAACATAATATCTTGAAAATCTAAAAAAGGATGTATGAACTACAAAATACATTTCTCCATGCATAATATTAATATGTTCTATCTCATGACTCTCACAATATTCAGTTGCAACTGAAGAAGTAAACGCACCCTCTGTATAGGAAATAATGGCCTGTGGAGTGTGCAGTAATAATTGTGCAGAATACATGCCTATTTTCATTATACACTTTAATTGAAAATGAAAAGATATCGGATATCGTTTAAAAATCTGCTGCAAAAAACTGATATCATTATTAGACAAGCACATATTGTCAGTGAAGTTTTCCATTATAATATTGGAGAATTCCTCCCGTAGACTGTCAGGAATAGTTTCTATAATAATCCCATCTGTTAAAAACACCGCATCACATTCTTTAACCTCACTACTTAATAACCTCTTATAGTTTCCCTTTAGAATTAAAATGTAATAAGGAATCAGAAAAAAAGAAGCAAGGTTGAGCAAGAACTGAAATAACCTACCATAAGTCCTCATTGTAGCTTTATATTGATAAAAAGAACGCTCTATATCACCTTTTGGTTCAGAAAAGGTATTCAATATTTTTTTTTGATATTCTATAGGCATATTGAAGTCAGAGTTAAGAAAAAATCTCATTTTCCCATATAATCTTTTTAAAACATATAATAATCTCATTAAAATCCTCCCTCTATTTAGCCGAATTCATATCTAATTTGTTTTAATTTCGAAGTATTCAAGATTGACATTTTTATCAATCTGTTCACTAGCTCTTTACCCTGAAAACCTCGCGTAATCTGAATAGTCAACCATTACATCGCCTATATTTAAATGCCTTGGTGCTTTTGCTTTTTCAGTTTGCACCATCAGTTTTGTAACTTGATATGTTGACATTAAATAGAATTATACCAAACTAGTATTAGGAATTGCATTTTATATGCTATAACTAATAGATACCAAGAATTTGATTCTAAAGTTTTTTACTACCTATAATCTTGCTAACTAATTTTACTGGTTCTATAAAAAAATCAAATGGTGATGTGAGAAAGGCTAGAAGCACATATATTGCTGTAAATAAAAAACTTCTCGCTCGCTTGTAAGTAACAGCTAAAACAGCATAATGTCTAAACCTAATAAACATACGTTCACGCAAGGAAAACAATTGAAAATGCTCCTTTTTGAACCTATAAAGTTCATTTTCTCCTACAACTTTAGAGCTTCCCTTTGATACACCCTCACTTTTATGAACATAGGCAGTAACGTAACTGCCATCAATATATCCTATCTTCGCATTATTACAAATTGTTCTATACATAA
Organism: Lutispora sp.; assembly: GCA_030834765.1. Taxonomy (GTDB): domain Bacteria; phylum Bacillota; class Clostridia; order Lutisporales; family Lutisporaceae; genus JAUQXG01. The sequence continues at coordinate 8,577 of JAUQXG010000308.1, read as the reverse complement.
GATAAAACTCATCCCCCATATCCCTATGACCAAATGCGCCTATGCTAAGAATAAAATTTCTTTTATACATAAAAGTATCTGTTCCTGTTAAATGTCTCATAATATGATATTTCTTTAGACTGTCACGACTAAAATCTTCTATGTCTGTGAATGATCTATAATCAATTAACCGGTTGTCTTCATTGTACAGGCTAAGCGCAGTAAAACTCATATCTAATTGGTTCCTTATCATATAACTCAATTGTTTCTCTACTTTTTCTGGTAAGTAGATATCATCATCATCAAGAAATGTTATATACTTTCCCGTTGATAGCTTTATTCCTTCATTTCTCGCAAGAGCACACCCCAAATTCTTCTGATTCTTATGATAGATAACTCTTTTATCATTATCATAATTCTTTAGTACTCTTTTAGTTCTGATAGCGTATTCAGAGCCTGGATTATTATCATCAACTATTACCACTTCAATATTATTATGTGTCTGGCTCAACACAGAATTTATAGCACGTGTTAGAAAATCACTTCGCTTATATGTTGGAATAATTATACTTACTTTAATGCTTTCAATATCCATTTCTTCTTCCCTCACAGACTTTATGAACTCCTCTCATTAGTCGCTGTTATCTCAGTAGTATTTCTTTCAGCGCCTTCTTTAACTCCCTCACTCCTAAGCACACTAAACACTGTCTTAAAGAATATCTCTACATCAAAACTAAACCTCATCTTTTCAACGTACTCTCCATCCAGCTTTGCTTTCTTCTCAAGGGGAAGCTCATCCCTACCATTAATCTGTGCCCATCCAGTCAGACCAGGTGGTACATCATTAGAACCATATTTATCTCTCTCCTCAATTAGATGATATTGATTCCACAACGCTGGCCTTGGCCCAATAATGCTCATCTCACCCTTCAAGATATTAATAATCTGCGGTAACTCGTCTAAGCTTGTTTTCCTTAGGAACTTACCAACCCTTGTAATCCACCGATCTGGATTCTCTAAAAGATGTGTTGGCGTATCCTTCGGCGTATCAATCCGCATGGTACGGAATTTTAATATATTAAAATGACTCTTATGAATCCCTACCCTTTTCTGCTTAAAGAGCACTGGACCTTCGGAGTCAAGCTTAATGGCGATTATTAAAACTAAAAATACCGGAGAAAAAATAATGATTCCTAATAAAGAAAGCACAATATCTATTAACCTCTTAATTTTCAAATAAACCATATCTCTACCTCTCCATTGATTCTAAATACTTCTACTCTTAACTCTATATCTACACAGAGCACTTACTTTAACATTATCATTCAATCACTTGTATATATAATATCATTTCTAATTTTGTACTTTAAAGCCGCAGGAATAGGACTCTTCCATCTTCATCAGTTTTATACAAGTAAATTTTTTCACCATATTTAACAAATATTACATAAGTATCGCTTCTGTATAATCTACACTTTCTTAGCTCTTTCCGCATACCCAACAAAAGAATGAACTGCTATTGAAGTCAAGATGGCCATAATGGCAGTCACTACTATGAGCTTAACTAAACTAAATCCACTATTTAGCTATTATAGTCCAACACACACAGTATCCATAGAACTAATGCCTGCAAGACGGTCATGTCCTGAAGGCTGTCCCAATTCCAATTTCTTTAATCTCCTGATGCAGCAATTTCATCTCCTACTGCTTTATATGTACTGACTATACTTTTCATGCATTCTTTTAATCTATCATAATCATCAAGAGAGTTTTGCAATGCTCTAATACTAAGCATTACTTCACTAAAACTTAAATCTAAGGGTCTTCCTACAAAGATATTCTCATGCTTTGTTTTCTGTATGCCCTCCTCATCAAGTAACAGCTCCTCATAAAGCTTTTCCCCTGGTCTTAGCCCTGTATATATTATCTTGATATCAATATCAGGTTCAAAGCCTGATAGTTTAATTAAATCTCTTGCTAGGTCAACTATCTTGACTGATTGCCCCATATCAAGTATAAATATTTCTCCACCCTTTGCCATAGCTCCTGCTTGTATAACGAGCTGTGCTGCCTCAGGTATAGTCATAAAATATCTTGTAACCTCAGGGTGTGTTATAGTAACTGGTCCGCCCTGTGCAATTTGCTTTTTAAAAAGGGGTATTACACTACCATTGCTGCCAAGGACATTGCCAAATCTCACTGCCACAAACTCTGTCTTGCTACGCTTGTCTATTGTCTGCACTATCATTTCTGCCAATCTCTTTGTAGCCCCCATAATATTTGTTGGATTTACAGCTTTGTCTGTAGATATTAGTACAAATTTTTTTACTAAAAATTCGTCTGCACATTGTACCATGTTTAATGTGCCAAAAACATTATTTTTTACCGCCTCTCCAGGATTAAACTCCATCAACGGTACATGCTTGTGTGCTGCTGCATGGAATACCACACCTGGTTTATATTTTGAGAATACATGTTTTAGTCTTTCCTTGTCTCTTACGGAGCCGATCAAAACTATTATTTCTAAACCATCTCTATATAAGCTTTTTATTTCATTTTCTAAATCATATGCATTATTTTCATAGATATCAAATATAATCAGTTTGTGAGGCTTGAACTTCGCTAGTTGTCTGCACAGCTCTGATCCTATAGATCCTCCACCTCCTGTAATTAGAACAGTTTCATTCTCTATATATGTCGCTATTTCATTAGTATTTAGCTGTACCTCGTCCCGACCAAGCAAATCCTCTATATTTACATCTCTTATCTTTTTCAGACTGACTTTTTCATCTATTATTTCATAAACTCCAGGAAGTATTTTTAGTTTACATCTGGTATCCTTACATATATCAATTATTTTTTTTAACTCACTTTTAGGAATTGACGGAAGTGCGATTATTATCTCATCTATACCCTTTTTTATTGCTACTTCTTTTATCTTCTCTCTGCCACCCATAACAGGCACGCCATGAATGTTGGATCTTTGTTTATGCACATCATCGTCAATTATGACAGCTGGAATGCTTTTTAGCTCACCATGCTTTTTCAATTCCTTTATAACCATTGCGCCCGCTTCGCCTGCACCTATGACCATAATATTTGATTTGACTTCCTTGTCGTTTATCAGAACATTATTAAATCTTCTCATTATTCTATAGCTGAGTCTACTACCTCCAATAAAGATAAAGGTAATAAACCATGCTATGATATAAACAGATCGTGGGAGCCTAACATCAAAGAGCTGTCCATAAAGAAAGCATAATGCGGTTTCCATTGCAGTGCCAAAAAATACTTGTATTAGCTCGTCAATGCTAGCGTATCTCCAAAGACTATTATAAAGTCCCGTTACCCCGTATATCAGAATTTTTATCAGTGTCAATATTGCAAAGGTATTTAAATATATTTCTTCATATTGGGGCATTATATTACCATCAAACCTTAATAAAAGTGCCATAAATATAGCGAGATTGACCAACAATATATCACTTATTATAAGTATCCCTTTTCGTCCATAGGCTTTCAAAAGTCCACACCTCTAATCTATTCAATGCTTATGTTAGGTTTACTTTTTGTACTACCACTGCTCTTCCAGTATTCCATAAAAAAGGCTGCAAATACTCCAAGCATGAGTCCTAATACTGCTGCTATAGCGATGTTTAACATTTTTTTTGGTGCTACTGGTTCTAATGGTTCTACTGCAGGTGACACAACTATTATGCTCGAATCCCCTATATCTGAGGATTTTAGTATTCTTGTTTCCTCATATTTCTTTAGAAAAGCTTCATATGTAGATTGTGTAAAGTTAACCTTTTGTTTGATTATATTGTCCTCATACTCTTTTTCAGCCAGGCTAGCCTGTAAACCCTCTAAATCAATCTGTGTTGAAGTTATTTCCTTTTGGAGGTTAACTTTTTTAGATTGTATTTTAGCTAGCTCTAGTTTTATTATGTCTATATTTTGCTTCAAGATAGAATATGCTTCATTTACTTCTTCGCTTTCTATTTGCAGGTTGTAAGTACTAGCGCTATCTTTTATTTTTTCTTCGAATAAATCAGTCATATAAGCATCGTCTATTAAAGCTTTTTTTAACACTATTTTATCTGAGCTTTTGCTTAACTCTTTTTCCCCTGCTGCTATGGCTGCCTTTGAAGCTTCTACTTCTACTTCTGCATTGATTAAATCGGTTTTGAATCGTGTTACTAATTCAATCTTTGACTCTATCTCCTTTTGCAACTCGGTAAGTCCCTTTGGTTGTGAAAGGTACTCCTTATATTCTATCAAAGCATCATCTAAATTTTTCTTTTCTATATCCATTTGCTGCCTTATATAAATGGATGATTTATTTGCTTGCTCTTTTGCACTTTCTGATACAAAGATTGTAAATTTTTTAGCTATTGTATTTGCAATATCTGTTGCTATTTTTTTGTCAGTATTTTTTATAATTATAGTTATCAGATTTGTATCCTTTATAGTGCCTAAAGTAATCATATTTTTTAATTGAACTCTATTTATATCTTTTTTATCCAAATTCAACTCTTTTATAGTTTGGTCTAGTATATGAGCATTATTTATTTGTTCCTTGTAGGTCTCTATAGACATTTGAGGATATTGTCCCATTTTATCCAATAATTCCTCTACCCCGTTAGCATCTGAAGCTGTTGTTTGATTTTTCGGGATATTGGATGCCATAAGTATTGCTTTTGCCTCGTATATAGGCTCCAACACTACAAAGCTAAATACGCCTGATGCCACAATTGTAATTATCGCTATAATTACAATTAGTTTTTTTTGTTTTAACAATATCTCTATTAATTCTCGTAGAGTAATCTCTTCCATCTGTTGCTCTCCAATCATATGTTATTTTCTATTCATAATCCTATTAGCTTGCTCTATCCAATTTTGAACCAAATCTGTTTTCATATCATAGTCTTTTGGCAGTGCTATTGGTTTAGATAATTTGCTATTTATCGCATCATATTCTTCTTTTGCCTTTATCATATTGTTAAGATAAGGTATAGATTTCTCATGCTCATTACTTTGGAAGAAGTACCTTGCGATTTCGTAGTTTAGATCTACTTTAATTATATAGGATTGAGCAAGCATAGGTTCATTTTTTAATTTATTGTCTGCCATGGCTACTGCCTCATCCAACTTACCATTTGAAACCAGTAAGTTTATAAGTATTGGTGTATATTTATGATTATAAGGTTCATATTTTTCGACTAGCTCTATCTGATTTAGCATTTTTACGAAACACTTAGAATCACTTGAATCTTTAAACTTATTTTGCATTATCTGAGCATAATCAACCCTATAATCGCTATTGTATTTATCGGCTTTCATTGCTTTCTCATATAGCTGAACTGATTTATCCACATCTGTATTTGAAAGCTTTGCTGCACTGTTTCCTATCCTAATGCCATAATTTATAGAAAAAGAAACAACTACTATAAATATGGAGATAGCCATTAAAACAATGTGTGCCCATTTTTTTTGTGATAAGGATATCTGTTTTATACTGCTATGTGTGTTTAGTATCCCTATAAGCAACCATAGAATATATGCCACCGCCGCCAGGGATAGGTTGAAATCTATTGTTGAATGCATGAATATTAAAAGCACAGCTAAATATACGGATAAATAGCTTGACTTGCTTCTTATGCATTTTATAAAACCTATCAGGACCTGAATCAACAAAGCGGCTAAAGCAAGCAATCCGATTAAACCTACTTCAGTAGCATATTGGATAAAGAAGTTATGAGTTTCTATTGAGTTATATGGCATTGATTGATATTGGCGATAAAGATTTTTCCATGCACCGCCACCAGCTCCTATAAGCATATTATCTTTGAATATTCTTATTCCATCTTTGGCAAATGTAATCCTTAAGGAAGCGTTTTGTGTTTCTAAATTTATGTCAGACAACCTATTGGCTATAACATCTGGTATGTATTTGAAGCGCTCCTGCTCTTTTACAACATTGCCAAGAGAATCTGTTAAAATAATATCCTTATAAACAGTATAGCTGTCAGCTTCGTAATTATATAGAAGAAACAGTAGTCTATCAGTATCCTCTAGAGTAGTAAAATTTATTTTCTTATTTTTAAAGCTGTCTCCTGTAGAGTTAAATTCTTTAAATAATTCTTTAAACTCATCCTTGATATTATAGCTTCTTATTATTATCCCATAGTTATTTGTATTTTCCAAAGAGGATTTTATATTAAGCTCAAGAGCATAATCAGTTTCCTTTTCAATATTTTTTATATGAAAATTCTGATTCTTCCATGATTCTTTTTCTCCTTTTTTATGCTCCACTCTATATTCTATAGGCTCTTTTACCGAAATCACAAAGGCTATGCCACCAATAAAAGTGAGGAGTAATACAATAAGGATGATATTTATCCTTTTCTCATTTATATTCTCAAAAAGTCTTTTAAGTAAAATATGGAAAAACATAGTGAGTGCAAGGCATATAGCGAGACTCAGAATGTAGTTGGTCATAATATGAGAAAACTCTGCTTGATCGTTGGTAAAAAATCTATAGACAAATAAGACATTAGCTGCTAGTGTTATGAAAATACTTGTTATAAAGCTAAGCTTAAGTTTGGCACTTATAACTAAAAAATTCAAAAGTAATACTGCTCCAAGAGCAAGAAAGGCACCGCGAGATAATATGAATATAAACGTGCTTAAAAGCGTTATTAATACCACTTGGTATATAAGCTTTAATCTTATATCCATAGTGTTAATGAGTGAATTTATAGAAAGGATAATACCTACTGTCAATACTGATGCGGTAGTGTTAGTGTATTGATATAGACCATATATCCTATTTCCTACAATAACACCATTTAGCGATATTAGTCCCGATGCTGCAAGTATTGAAGTAATAGCTGTGATAAAAGTACTTGCTATAATAACATTTAATAGCATGTTCTTTATTTTTTCATCATTTCTTGATAAATCAGAAGCTATTCTGTATATCATAAAATAGCTAGAATATATTAATACTGCATCTAATCCATCCTTTGCATTTACACCAAAAAAGAAGGATATCAGATAAGCTATAGGAATAAGTATAACTGCAACATCCATATAGGTGTCAATTATTTTATAGTCTTTATGTATAAGCTTGTACACCATATGTGCAGAGTATAATAACGATATAAAGATTATGGCAGGTATATAGTTTTCTCTAAAGTAAAGACCTCTGTAAAAGGGTATAACTATTATAAAAACTGATATTAGTGCTAATAGTATATATTTCATATATTTGTTTAAGCTATTTAGATTTCCACTTTTAATAGTTTTTGTCGCTTTTCCCATCTGCACACTTCCTATTCTAGTTTATTCTACAATATTTATAATATAACATTTAGAAGGGTTTTGCAATTAATTGAGCGAATTAGTTCGCTCTTCCAGAGAATTTTTATATGTGAATAATTATTAAGCGAAACAAATGGGAACATATGAAATGTTCCCATTTGATATTCTATTTTTACTTGTTTAAAAGTCTGTATAACACTACAGCAGCTTCTGCTCTGGTTGTATTTGCCAAAGGATTGATATTCTTTCCGTCGCCTGTGATAATTCCCTCGGCTACCACCTTAGAAACACTATCATGTGCATACGCTGCAATCTTTTCATTGTCTGCAAATTTACTTAAGTCAGTTGTGCTTTCAGCTTTATTTTTCTTTGCTGCATCTAATGCACGATTTATCATAGTCATCATGTCTTGCCTTGTTATTGCTGCATCAGGGTTAAGCTTATTGCCTCCTGCTCCGATTGTAATTCCAAGTTTCTTTGCAACTGCAATTTCATTATAGTAATAATGATTTGTATTTACATCATCAAAGTTACTATCAGTTTTAGCTGACAATCCTAATGCTCTTATCAATCCATATAAAAAGTCTGCTCTTGTAATGTTTGTCTTTGGATCATAATTTGTCTTTGTAGCAGGTCTTAAAATTTCTTTTGCTACTACAGCATTTATCTGCTTCGTTGCCCATGTAAACCCATTTAGATCAGTCATATCATTCCTTACATAAGAAACTGCATATTTGCTTAAATGAGTAGTATCAAAGTGTATCTTTCCTATTACAGAGTCATATTTAGAATTCGCTACAGTAACATAAGTATTTTTAGCTTCATCAATATACCAAATTACAATATTATCAGGATTATTCAATTCCTCCGCTGTAGCTTTGTAGTTCAAAGATATTGTCATTGGGGCATTTGGATTACTCCATCCTTTGTTGACCCCATTGCTTCTAAAACTGATATCATATAACGGCCTATCTCCAATTAAAGCCTTTATACCTGAAGAGGTGGATTTATTATCTGCTAATTCAATTCTTATTACTACATTAGAACCCAATCCTGCCAAATCTATCGATGAGAACATATTGCTTGGCATTGATATAGTTCCTAATTCAGTCTGTACTTGAATAACCGATCCATCTCCTGATGCTAAAAATCTTGGTGGTAAAGTCAACTCATATGCCTTTGCTCCTTTTACCGCTATAATCGGTATAACTACCTGTTTTTTGCCATCTGTACCTATAGTCGCAGAATTCAATGCATTATTTAATGCTTCTA
>JAUQXG010000307.1 GCA_030834765.1 Lutispora sp. | reverse complement strand
ATTCTTGTAAGAACTTCCCAAGGATGCTTAACCCCTCCAAATATTGCTTGTGCATCTAATTCTCTCAATGTAAAAAGTTCATCAACAGAAATGCCCATCATAATCCTCCTTAATGTATTTCGCAATATATAACTAATGTGAATTACTCAGTTGTGTATTTATTTTTAATTCTGTAAGAACCTATAATTGCTCCAAAAACAATATATATAGAAGCCATTGTAATTGCTTCATCACCCGTATTTATAAAGTTTGTAGTTATTAGAATTGTTGGATATTGAAATAGTAATGCAAGTACTCCACAGCTGATGAAAAAGTTACATGCTACTTTCAATATTTTTTTCGGCATAATCTTCAAAATTACTTGAACACCTAAAACAAAATATATGCCACCATAGCCTAATAACAAAAATATAACAGAGTATAAAACAAATGCAAAACGTTGGTATAAAGGAAGTGAACTTAGGAAAATTTGGAAAAACATAGGTACAAGTATTAGAATAATTGATATCCATCTGACTATATTCTTATTCTTTTCAGCAAATTCAAAAATCTTCATATTTCCCTCTCTTCCTTTAATATCATTGGCCATAATATTATAAATTCCACAACATTCTGCAATAGAGTCTTGATTACATGGAAATTATATCACACTCTACATATTTAATAGAAATATATTCTGCAACTACATTCCTTTCCCAATACCGTATTATTCAGTTTCCAAGGTCCAATATTCCAGTTCCAGCTGTCACTTGCTACATCGCATTTTTTTCAGTTTATCCAATTGATTCTCTACATTTATATAATATATCTATCACGTTCATAGAATTGTTTAATTTCTGTCTACTCTCTTCACTACAACAATTAATAAAATCTCCTTATCAGGCTTCTTGCCTTCCATGACCTCATCTGTATAGATAGTCAATAATTCTTCGATTTCCAGTTTTCCTCCCCTTCGCAATGTTTTCATTTTAAAATTGAACCTTAATAACTCCGCAATTTTCAGCCTTTTCTCGTATATGTATGTTATAGTTATAAACTAAATTGTTAAGGAGATATTTATTATGAGCCGTGTAAAAATTAAATCCATACCAATATTTTCTCCAATAAAATCGTCTACATCAGGATACTCCAGCAGTGGCGGTAATAAGAGCAGCAATAAAAGGAACTATAGTGGTCAAACATTCCAAGATATTTTTAAGCAAATGATGGAGAAGCAATCTAGAAAATCAAATAATAATCTTGTGCGGGAATTTAATTTCTCTATTTGGTTATGTTTTATGTTGTCGCTATCTATGCCATATCTTTGAAATGAGGCATAAAAAACACCGTATAATTCGTTTCTGAATAATAGCATACCATAAGAAATATTTACTTTTTCTTATACAATATTGAATATCGACCAATTATTTTCTCTCGCCCATTTCAATCGATCTTCTATAGTATTGTAATGTAATTCTAGTTTGTGACCATCCGGATCAAGAAAATAAAATGATTCCCCCTCAGATGTATTTTCTTTAAAAGGTCTCACCCCAGCCTTTACAAGTTTTTCTTTTAACCTCTGAAAGTCTGAAGATAGGACATTAAATGAAATATGTGAGTAATCCCCTGTCGGCACTGTAATTCTCTCTTCATCAACATTTAAAGCAATCCACTGATTCCCAGCCAGCAAATACGCACCATTATCCCATTTTGCTACTAATTTAAGCCCTAATAAATTTACATAGAAATTTATAGATCTTTCTAAGTCCAAAATTGCAAATGTTATATGGTTAATCCCGTTAATCATTCACTGTTCCTCCTTTAACTTACTTCATGCAATAGATTAAAATTTCTTTACCTTTTACCTAACTCTCCACGCTCAACACTAATGTCATATAAGCAACTGATAAAGAATTTAATATGATATTCTGACTTAGATATATTGAAATAGTACCACATATTTCAATATAATATAAATATATTCTAATTTTAAAAATAAAAATCTATCATTGCTTCAGCATCTTCCTTTATAGCCTTTCTCACGACAAGTTCTTTTCCATCTTTTAAAATTATATTTATTATGCTTTTCATAAAAATCTTGGTATTCAAAGCTGCGATTATGGTAATAATTATAAAGTACCTACAAATGAAAATACTTAGATACCCTAGATACTAAAGATAATCTATAAGCTATTTGCTT
>JAUQXG010000029.1 GCA_030834765.1 Lutispora sp. | reverse complement strand
CTCTTCCGATCTATTAACCAAATATCTCCTGCCCCAGAATTGACTAATATTTTTCTTTATAAATATGACATTCATAATTTGAAGGTATTATTAAAAAGCAGTTTCTTGGGAGAGGAAAATGATTACTTGCTTCTAGATATAGGTACGATTCCTATAAATAAGCTTAAAGAATATGTTAAAGAGAAAGACTTTTCAGAATTAGATCCTATTATTAGAAATGGTATTGAAGATATAAATAATAGCTTTTCCTATAAGGCAGATCCCCAGTTAATTGATTTAGTGCTTGATAAATCATTGTTTGGACTAATGTATAAGACAGCTTATGAAAGTAAGAATATATTTTTGGTTGATTATATAAAGAGTCTTATAGACTTAACAAATATTAAATCATTGATAAGATTGAAAGATATAGGGGTGGGCAGAGAATATTTAGAAAAAGTAATTATTGATAGTGGTAAATTGGATAAAGGTTTTTTTGTCGACATGTTTGATGAGCCTACAGAGATGCTAATAGAAAAGCTAGCAGTCAGTGACTATCATAAAGTGATAGAAGAAGGAATATCAAGCTATTTGAAAACAAAACGTTTAACAAGATTTGAAAAACTTGCTGATGATTATGTTTTTGAAATTGCCAAGAGAGGTAAATATATTCCATTCGGCATAGAGCCGATTATTGGCTATATCATGGCGAAAGAAAATGAAATAAAAGCTATTAGAATGATTCTAGTCGGAAAGATAAATGAAATTCCAAATGAAGTAATAAGAGAAAGGCTTCGTGATGTATATGTATAAGATTGGAGTTATTGGTGATAAAGACTCGATATTAGGTTTTAAAGCTCTTGGAATATCGGTATTTCCGACTACTGATACAAAACAAGCTTCGAAAATTCTCATTGATCTAGCCAAAGAAAAATATGCCATAATTTTTATAACTGAACAGATAGCTAAGGATATCAAAGATTATATTGATGTTTATAAACAGTCATTGATGCCAGCAATCATTTTAATTCCAAATAATCAAGGTACATTAGGTATAGGGATGAATGCTGTTAGACAGTCAGTGGAAAAAGCCATAGGTGCAGACATATTATTCGGGAAAGAAGGTAGATAACTTGATGGAAGGAAGAATAGTTAAAGTTTCTGGACCTCTTGTCATTGCAGAAGGTATGAATGATGCCAAAATGTATGATGTTGTAAGAGTTAGTGATAAGAGACTGATTGGAGAAATAATTGAAATTCGTGGTGATAAAGCTTCTATTCAGGTTTATGAAGAGACATCTGGACTTGGACCTGGGGAGCCTGTTGTCACAACCAATGAACCTCTAAGTGTCGAACTTGCTCCAGGGCTTATAGAATCAATTTTTGACGGAATACAAAGACCCCTTGATGTAATCAGAAATAAAGTAGGAGATCATATCACAAGAGGTATTGAGGTAGATAAACTTGATAGAAATAAAAAGTGGGGCTTTAAGGCAACAGCAAAAGTTGGGGATAAAGTAATTGGCGGAGATGTAATAGGAAGCGTAAAAGAAACATCAATTGTTGAGCATAAAATAATGATACCTCATGGGGTAGAAGGAGAAATCATTGAAATAAATTCTGGTGATTTCACTATTACCGAAACGATTGCAAAAATAAACACTAAGAATGGTGTAGTAGAAGTAATTATGTTGCAAAAGTGGCCTGTTAGGAAGGGAAGACCATATAAACAAAAGCTGGCTCCAAATATGCCTATGATTACAGGGCAGAGGATCATTGATACGTTTTTCCCTGTAGCAAAAGGTGGTACAGCCTGCATTCCTGGGCCATTTGGCAGTGGAAAAACAGTGGTACAGCATCAACTTGCAAAGTGGGCAGAAGCTGAAATTGTTGTTTATATAGGTTGTGGAGAACGCGGAAATGAGATGACAGATGTTTTGATGGAGTTTCCAGAACTTAAGGATCCAAAAACTGGAGAACCATTAATGAAAAGAACAGTACTGATAGCGAATACATCAGATATGCCTGTTGCTGCACGTGAAGCTAGTATATATACTGGTATTACTATAGCAGAATATTTTAGAGATATGGGCTATTCTGTAGCACTGATGGCTGATTCTACTTCAAGATGGGCAGAGGCGTTGAGAGAGATGTCTGGACGTTTGGAAGAAATGCCTGGTGAAGAAGGCTATCCTGCATACTTAGGTTCAAAAGCAGCGGAATTTTATGAAAGAGCGGGTAAAGTAATTTGTTCTGGTTCTGAGAATAAAGAAGGAGAACTTACCGCAGTGGGAGCAGTTTCACCTCCTGGAGGAGATCTTTCTGAGCCAGTTACTCAAGCTACACTTAGAATAGTAAAAGTATTTTGGGGACTTGACTCAGCTTTGGCCTATAGAAGGCACTTCCCTGCTATTAACTGGTTGCAGAGCTATTCATTATATTTAGATACATTAAAGGATTGGTTTGCAGAAGAAGTATCTCTTGATTGGGAAGAACAAAGAAAAGAAGCAATGAAAATACTTCAAGAAGAGTCTGAACTTGAAGAGATTGTAAGGCTTGTTGGTATAGATGCGCTCTCCATTAAAGATAGACTTACTTTAGAATCTGCAAAGACACTACGTGAAGATTATCTGCATCAAAATGCTTTCCATGAAATAGATACTTTCACATCCATTAAGAAACAACATAGAATGTTAAAGTTGATTCTGATGTTTAATGAGGAAGGCCAAAAAGTTTTAGAAACAGGGGCACTATTTAAAGATATTTCTAATCTACCTATAAGAGAGAAAATAGCCAAATCTAAGCTTATACTTGAGAATGATCTACAAGAATTTGACCTTATTGAAGCAGAGCTTAAAGATCAGATGGCATCTCTTGTTCCGAATGGAGGTATGTAATTCATGCTTAAAGAATATAAAACGATTAAAGAAGTTGCAGGTCCTCTAATGCTTGTAGAGCAGGTTGAGGGTGTTAAGTTTAATGAGTTGGTTGAAATTGAGTTAAAAGGTGGAGAAGCAAGAAGAGGCAGAGTTTTAGAAGTGAACGGTGATAAAGCATTGCTTCAATTATTCGAAGGTTCACAAGGTATCAATATAAATGAAAGCAAAGTAAGATTTCTTGGACATAGCTTAGAATTGGGTGTATCTATAGATATGCTAGGCAGGGTTTTTGACGGACTTGGAAACCCTAAAGATGGTGGACCTAAAATTATACCTGAAAAACGTCTAGACATAAATGGAGACCCTATTAACCCCGCAGCTAGAGACTATCCGTCAGAGTTTATCCAAACAGGAATTTCAGCCATAGATGGCTTAAATACTCTTGTAAGAGGGCAAAAACTTCCTGTGTTTTCAGGCTCAGGACTTCCACATGCTAGGCTTGCAGCGCAAATAGCAAGACAAGCAAAAGTTTTAGGTACCGATAGCAAATTTGCTGTTGTATTTGCAGCTGTTGGTATTACATTTGAGGAAGCAGAATATTTTATTTCGGATTTTAAGAAAACCGGAGCTATAGATAGAACTGTATTATTCGTAAATCTTGCAAATGACCCGGCTATTGAACGTATTGCAACACCTCGTATGGCTTTAACTGCCGCAGAGTATTTAGCTTACGAGAAAGGTATGCACGTGCTTGTTATCATTACTGATTTAACCAACTACTGCGATGCGCTTCGTGAAATATCTGCAGCTAGAAAAGAAGTACCTGGTAGAAGAGGATATCCTGGCTACTTATATACAGACTTAGCAACCATGTATGAAAGAGCAGGAAGAATTAGAGGGAAGAGTGGTTCAATCACTCAAATACCAATACTAACAATGCCTGAAGATGATAAGACACATCCAATTCCTGACCTTACAGGGTATATAACTGAAGGACAAATAATATTGAGCAGAGAATTATATAGAAAAGGTGTCATGCCTCCTTTTGATGTTCTTCCGTCTCTTTCTAGGTTAAAAGATAAAGGTATCGGTAAAAACAAAACAAGAGAAGACCATGCAGATACGATGAACCAACTATTTGCTGCTTATGCAAGAGGAAAAGAAGCAAAAGAGCTGGCTGTTATATTAGGTGAAGGTGCATTAAGTGATGCAGATAAACTTTTTGCCAAATTTGCGGCTGAATTTGAACAGAGATATGTTTCACAAGGAGAAAATGAGGATAGAAGCATAATAGATACATTAACATTGGGTTGGGAGCTCCTTTCAATATTGCCTAAAAATGAATTAAAGAGGGTTAAAGACGAGTATATTGAAAAATATATGGTGAAAAAAGGGGATGCTTAAAGCATGGCTATTTTACAAGTAAACCCAACCCGAATGGAGCTGACAGGCCTAAAAAAGAGATTAAAAACAGCTCAGAGAGGTCATAAGCTTTTAAAAGATAAACAGGATGAATTGATGAAAAAGTTTATTGAGCTTGTGACAAAGAACAAGGAGTTAAGAGAAACTGTAGAGGCTGAGCTTACCCAGTCTTTTAAGGACTTTCTGATTGCTAGGGCTGTGATGTCAAGCGAATCTTTAGAAGAAGCAATCATGTATCCTATTGATAAAATAGCATTAGAAGTAGGAACAAAAAATATTATGAGTGTAAACTCACCTGTAATACATCTTGTAAAAGAAGAAAAAGAGGATAATGATACATCTAATTATCCATATGGTTTCGCCAGTACATCCAGTGAACTAGACAGTGCGATAAATTCTCTAAAACAAGTCTTGGATAAAATGGTGCAGCTTGCAGAAGTAGAAAAGACATGTCAATTAATGGCTGATGAAATTGAAAAAACAAGAAGACGTGTGAATGCTCTTGAATATGTTATGATACCACAGCTGCTTGAAACTGTAAGGTATATTACTATGAAGCTTGATGAAAATGAAAGAGGAAACAGAGTTAGACTAATGAAAGTAAAAGAAATGTTAGGCAAATAAGAAAAAATCGAGGGAACTCCTCGATTTTTTTCTTATTAAGATCTATTATAAATAATTAATAGAACACCAGAAAAAGCATAGCAAATTTATTGTACCTGAAGTAAAATTACAAGTAGAGGATGTATTTAAAAGATGGCGGACCAAATTATGGGGGTGTTTTTTAAAATGACATTTAAGTTTGCAAAAAGAATGGAAAACCTTAAAGGCTCTGCTATCCGTGAACTGCTTAAACTTACAGAACAGCCAGAAATCATATCATTTGCTGGAGGGCTACCGGCACCTGAACTTTTCCCCGTAGAAGAAATGAAGAAAGTATGTAGTGAAGTGCTTGAAGAAGGTGGGAGAGCAGCGCTGCAATACAGTACAACAGAAGGGTTTATGCCACTGAGAAAATTTATTTCTCAAAGAATGAAATCTTCAGGGGTAGAAATTGATGCTGAAAATATTCTAATAACAAGTGGATCACAGCAAGGACTTGAGTTTTCAGGCAAGATATTTTTGGATGAGGATGATGTTG
>JAUQXG010000306.1 GCA_030834765.1 Lutispora sp. | reverse complement strand
ACAGCAGGCTGAAGCATATATATGGTGCTGGACTTATTATTGACCGTCTTGATATCGGAACAAGAATCAGTTTTGTTCTTCATGAAAATTGATAAATTTGATATTCTATCAAAGCAGAGGTGAATTCATGAATTGTATTATAGTAGATGATGAATATCCATCAATACAAGAGTTAAGCTATTTTATTAATCATTTTAGCTCAATTAAAATATTAGGTGAGTTTGTTGACAGTCTTAAAGCTCTTGAATTTGTACAAAATAATCCTATTAATATTATTTTTCTCGATATCAGTATGCCAAAATTTGATGGATTAGCCTTCAGCAGAGTGATAAATACACTAAAAGTGAAACCCCTTCTAGTGTTTATCACTGCATACAGCGAATATGCCATTGAAGCTTTTGAGGTTGCTGCTTTTGATTATATCTTAAAGCCATATTCAGAAGCTAGAATAACAGACACTTTACAAAGGCTAGAAAGCTGCACACCTACCAAACGTACTAACAGCAAATTGACTATAAAAAATAATTGTAAGCTGTGTGTTTTAAATACTGATGACATTTACTACTGCGAAGCACACGAACATGAGGTATATGTATATACAAAAAGTGACCACTATAAAATTTCCTCAAGTATTTCTGATTTTTATAAAAAACTTCCTCAAGATAACTTTTTCAGATGTCACCGCTCTTATATTGTTAATTTAGATAAGATAACAGAGATTATCCCCTGGTTCAATAATACATATATTCTCAAGCTTCAAGATTTGAATTCAGAAATACCTGTAAGCAGACAAAACATTTTATTTTTTAAACAGCTCATGGGCATATAAGTGTATTTTATGTGCCCATTTTGTTATTTAATGCAAGGTCAAATATAAATCTATACCTATCCTATTATAATTAAACTATAGAATAATAAATTTATAGGGGGTATTATCAATGGTATCATTTTTCTTATCTATTGTTGCCTTGCTTTTAGGTTATTTTATTTACAGCAAAATTGTAGACAAAGCATTTGGCGCAGACGAAAACATCCCAACCCCAGCCATTAGAATGGAGGATGGGGTTGACTTTGTTCCTATGCCAGCTTGGAAAATATTTCTGATACAATTTTTAAACATTGCCGGCCTTGGACCAATATTTGGTGCAATAGCTGGTGCATTATGGGGACCTGTGGCCTTCCTTTGGATTGTACTGGGTTCTGTATTTGCTGGCGGTGTCCATGACTATTTCTCAGGAATGTTATCTGTAAGACATGACGGAGCAAGCATTCCTGAAGTGGTAGGAAAGTACCTTGGGTCTGGCTTTAAGAATTTCATGAGAGGCTTTTCCGTTATAGTTCTTATTCTTGTAGGTGTAGTTTTCATAACAGGACCTGCAAAACTTTTAGCCGGTCTAACACCTCAACAGCTTGATACTACTTTCTGGGTCTATGTTATATTCGCATATTATATATTAGCTACCATGCTCCCAATTGATAAGCTTATTGGAAAAATCTATCCGGTATTTGGTGCTTGTCTTTTAATAATGGCTCTAGGTGTAACTGGAGGTATCCTATTTGGAGGGTATCACATACCAGAAATTACCTTGGCTAATCTTCATCCTAGTAAACTTCCAATATGGCCTTTAATGTTTGTAACCATCGCTTGTGGCGCTATTTCTGGTTTTCACTCAACCCAATCGCCTTTGATGGCTAGATGCATTACTTCAGAAAAGCAAGGCAGATCAATATTCTATGGAGCTATGATTGCTGAAGGCGTTGTTGCATTAATATGGGCTGCTGCTGCCATGGCTTTCTTTGGCAGCACCGGAGAATTAGGAGCACAAATGAGCGCCAATGGTGGCCAAGGTTGGGTTGTAAGTATTATCTCCAATACACTGCTTGGAAAAATAGGTGGTGCTCTTGCTATATTAGGCGTTATTGCTTGTCCTGTAACCTCAGGAGATACAGCCTTCAGAAGTGCAAGACTTACCATTGCTGACTTTCTAAACTTCAAGCAAGGATCAATTAGAAATAGACTTATATTGACAGTGCCACTGTTTATCATTGGTTTTATATTAACTAAGATAGACTTTAATATAATTTGGAGATATTTTGCATGGTCTAATCAAACACTGGCTATGATAGTACTTTGGGCTGCCGCTATGTACCTTGCAATAAAAAAACAGTTTCACTGGATTGCAACAGTACCTGCAACATTTATGACTGCAGTTTCTATCACTTATATTCTTGTAGCTCCAGAGGGCTTTCAGCTTGCAACTTCAATATCTTATCCTGTTGGTATAGCCGCTGCTGCCGGTGCTCTTATGATATTCCTCTTCGCAGTAAAGAAAAAAACACAAAGTGTAGAAATAGATCATCAAGTTAAAGTATAATGGAGGACAGTGGTGTACTATTTATTACACCACTGTCCCCTCTTTTTTCATCTGCTATTCTTAGCAATAAGCATAGAGTGCTTATATGCACTAATATTAACTGAGAGGTAAAAAATATGATTTATAGTGAAGTACAAAAAAATGCTAAAGCAAATCTAAATGGAACATGTAGAGTTTGTCCTGTATGCAACGGTAAAGCTTGCTCTGGCGAAGTTCCAGGTATGGGTGGTAAAGGTACCGGTGAGGCTTTTACTGCAAATGTGGATTCTTTAAGAAGGCATAAGCTTAATATGAGAGTATTGCACAACTGCAAAGATCCCGATACCTCTATAGAGCTATTTGGAAGAAAAATGCGAATTCCTGTTTTCTCAGCACCTGTAGCCGGCACAACCCTTAATATGGGTGGAAAATTTACTGAAGAGGAGTACATATCATGGGTAATCAAAGGCTGTCTTGATAGTGGAATTTATCCTATGGTTGGAGATTCAGCCCTAGAATCTTTTTTTATTACAAATCTGAACGAACTACAAAAAGCAGGTGGAAATGGCATTGCAATTATAAAACCTTGGAAGAATGATCAAGTCATTGATAAAATTCGCATGGCTGAAGAATCAGGTGTTTTTGCTGTGGGTATGGATATAGATGCGGCAGGTCTTATTACCTTATCTCTTCATGGCAAACCTGTAGAGCCAAAGCCTATAGAAGACATAAGAAAAATTGTAGAAAGTACAAAATTGCCTTTTATTTTAAAAGGTATTATGACCCCCAATGAAGCAGAGCTAGCAGTGGAAGCTGGTGTAAGCGCCATTGTCGTATCAAATCATGGCGGCAGAGTCCTTGATCAGACCCCTGGAGTAGCAGATGTATTACCTGGAATTGCTGCAAAAGTCAAGGGAAGGATTAAGATATTAGCTGATGGAGGTGTCCGAAATGGAATAGATGTAATAAAGATGCTTGCCCTTGGCGCTGATGGTGTTTTAATAGGAAGACCCTTTGTTACAACATCATTCGGCGGACAATCCGAGGCAGTAAAAGACTATATAGACACCATAGCAAACGAAATAAAATCCTCTATGATACTCACTGGCTGTAACTCCATCAAAGAGATTGATAGCAGGATTTTGGCAAAATAGAATTTGTTGGTCACTCTATAAGTTAAAATAATATCAATTGTTGTAATATTCAAATTGAATTTATATAATAATAATAAATGAATATTAATCCAAATGAAAATAGCGAGAGATATCTTAAATGATAGCCGAAGGAGCAATATAGAAAGAAAAGTCCTCTTTTTATACACACTTTCAGGCAAATGGATCGCCGTTGGATGGAACTCTGAAGAGTCCGTAAATCGGCGCCGTAGGGGAAATACACGAAAGATGTAGAAGCTCTCAGGCAAAAGAACAGAGAATATAATGGCACTTTAATTGTTATGCTATTATATTCTTTTTTATTTATAGAATATAATTGGGCATATCATAAAAAATTTTAAGGAGGAGTAGTCTAATGAGTGATCCTAAAAAGACAGCCCTTTACAATGCTCACCTAAAATACGGCGGCAAAGTTGTCAATTATTCTGGGTGGGAGCTTCCTGTACAATACGAAGGCTTAACAGCAGAGCATGAAGCCGTAAGAAACTTTGCAGGAATATTTGATGTATCCCACATGGGAGAAGTTGAAATCAAAGGGAAACAGGCAACAGACTTTATTAATAATCTGGTTACCAACGATATCTCCATAATGAGTGACAATCAGGTTATGTACGCTCTTATGTGCTATCCTACCGGAGGCATAGTTGACGATCTTCTAGTGTACAAATATACAGATGATGATTACATGCTCGTTATTAATGCTGGCAATGTTGACAAGGACTTCCAATGGATGAAAGACAATGTTGGTAATTATGATGTGGAACTGAATCATATTTCTGACATTGTATCAGAAATAGCGTTACAAGGACCTAAAGCAGAAGAAATACTACAGGAACTTACTGATACAAAACTTTCAGAGATTGCTTTCTTCCATTTGAAAAAGGATGTAAAAATTGCAGGCAGAAGTTGTATTGTTTCACGTACTGGCTACACAGGTGAAGACGGCTTTGAAATATATATGAAGCATGAAGATGCTGAATATATATGGGATAAAATATTTGAAGCAGGTAAAGACAAAGGACTAAAGCCAGCAGGACTTGGATGCAGAGATACTCTTAGATTTGAAGCAACTCTACCACTCTATGGAAATGAGCTTTCACCAGAAATTACACCATTGGAAGCAGGCTTCGGTATGTTTGTCAAACTAAATAAAACTAATTTTATAGGCAAAGAAGTTCTTGATAAGCAAAAAGCAGAAGGCTTAAAAAGGAAAATAGTAGGCTTTGAAATGGTGGGACCAGGAATACCAAGACATGGATACGATGTTCTATCTAATGGTAAGAATATAGGCTTTGTTACAACTGGCTATAATTCTCCAACACTCAAAAAAAATATCGGTCTGGCAATGGTTAATATAGAATATTCTGAGCTTGATACACCAATAGAGATTCAGATAAGAAAAAATACAGTTGGCGCTAAGGTTATAAGCAGAAAGTTCTATAATAAGAACTATAAAAAATAAAAAAATATAATTTAGGAGGAATAAAAAATGGAAACAAAAACAGGATTACTTTATTCAAACGATCACGAATGGGTTAGAGTAGAAGGTGAAAAAGCTTACATAGGCGTTACAGATTATGCACAACACGCTTTAGGGGAAATCGTATATGTAGAATTACCAGGAATAGACGATGAGCTTAATGCTGGCGATGTTTTTGGTGTAATAGAATCCGTAAAAGCTGCTTCCGACTCCTATCTCCCTATTTCCGGAAAAGTACTTGAAGTAAATGAAGCATTATCTGACTCACCTCAGCTTATAAACGAAGATCCATACGGAAGTTGGATATTATCTATAGAAATAACAGACAAAGACAGCCTTGATAGCCTAATGAATGAGCAGGAGTATATAGAATTCTGCAGCAAGGAGGAATAATATGCATAGGTATATACCAAACACTGAAGCTGATGAAAGACTTATGCTTGATAGCATCGGGGCAACATCCATTGAAGATTTGTTCGTGGATATACCAAAAGAACTACGACTTGACAGAAAACTTAATTTAGGAAATCCTCTTTCAGAGATAGAGCTTTCCAGCCATATGAAGAAACTAAGCAAGATAAATAAAAGTGCTGAAGACTTAGTATGCTTTTTAGGGGCAGGCGCATATGACCACTATATACCTTCTATTGTAAACCATCTGGCAAAACGGTCAGAATTTTATACAGCCTATACCCCTTATCAACCTGAGATCAGTCAGGGAACTTTACAAATAATATTTGAATATCAAACCATGATCAGCAGCTTAACAGGGATGGATGTATCCAATGCTTCCATGTATGATGGAGCAACGGCATGTGTGGAAGCTGCAATGATGGCTGTAGAAAGTACAAGGCGCAGCTCTATTATTGTTTCAAAAACAGTACATCCCGAAGTCAGAAAAGTATTAAAAAGCTATATGAAATTTCGCGATGTAGAAGTGGTTGAAGTTGATATGTTAGACGGTGTAACCGACAGCGATAAATTAAAGTCTATAATTGGAAGCGGCACTGCAGGCGTTATTGTACAAAACCCTAACTTCTTCGGCATTGTAGAAGATTTTACAGAAATAGAAAAAATAACTCATGAAAAAAAAGCATTACTAATAGACTATGTAGATCCTATTTCCCTGGGAATACTAAAGAGTCCCGTTGAATGCGGTGCAGACATAGTAGTTGGCGAAGGACAATCTCTAGGAAATAGTCTGAGCTTTGGAGGTCCTTATCTTGGATTCCTTGCTACCAATTCAAAATTAATGAGAAAGATGCCAGGGAGAATTGTTGGCCAATCTGAAGATGTAGATGGAAAAAGAGCTTTTGTTCTCACATTGCAAGCAAGAGAGCAGCATATTCGTAGATATAAAGCTACTTCCAATATTTGTTCTAATCAGGGTTTAAATGCTCTTATGGCAGCAATATATATGACTACAATGGGTAAAAGCGGAATCAAAGAAGTTGCAGAGCAATGTGCACAAAAATCTCATTATGCCTTAAAGCAGCTTACCAAGAATGGAAATTTCAAACCATTGTTTGATAAACCATTTTTCAAAGAGTTTGCAGTAACAAGTGCAACTGAAAGCAGCAAAGTGAATCAAGAGCTTCTGAAGAATCATATTCTCGGAGGTTATGAGCTTGAAAAAGATTACCCTGAATTAAAGAACGGATTGCTTCTATGTGTTACAGAAAAAAGAACAAAAGCTCAAATTGATAAACTTTCTAATGTAATGGAGGTGCTATAAATGAAAGATTATAATAAACTGATTTTTGAACTTTCGAAAGAAGGAAGAAAAGCCTATAGCCTCCCTCCTTGCGATGTAGATGTTATATCATTAGAAAGCATAATTCCCGCTTCATCTTTGAGAAACGAGGACGTTGATTTACCAGAGGTAAGCGAAGTCGATGTGGTTAGACACTTTACAAATCTTTCAAATAAGAATTATGGATTGGACTCAGGCTTCTATCCACTAGGCTCTTGCACCATGA
>JAUQXG010000305.1 GCA_030834765.1 Lutispora sp. | reverse complement strand
CTTGTGAGAGTTCGCTTGTCCTGCCCTCACTGTTAATACAGTGTTAAGAAGCATAACTCCCTGTTCAGTCCATTTTTTCAAATAACCATTATTGGGAATATAGCAGTTCAAATCGTTATTCAGTTCTTTATAGATATTCACTAGAGAGGGCGGAGCTGGTACGCCTGGCTTTACAGAAAAACTCAAACCATGTGCCTGACTTGGCCCATGGTAGGGATCCTGCCCCAATATTACCACTTTTACATCCTTATAATCTGTATAATGCAGGGCATTAAATATATCATACATATCAGGATATATGGTTTTTGATTTATATTCACTTGCCAAGAACTTTCTAAGCTCTAAATAATAATCTTTTTTAAACTCGTCTTCCAATAAGCTTTGCCAAGTATTTTTTAATATTTGCATAATAAATCCTCCCTGCATTGCTGTATAAAATGAAATGGATAAAGATGATGGCCTTTTTCACCTTTATTATTTTAATAAATTATATCATAAAATGATAGCCAGTACAAAATGACAGATCACACCATTCTATTCCTTTTTCTTCTTCGCCTTTGCTTCCTGCTGTTTTTTCGCCATATGCATTGCTCCTATTATTCCAGGCTCCTTTAGTTTGGCCAACTCTATTTTTACTTTTCCCCTCATCATCTCATAAACATATTTTTCATACTTTTCTCTAATATTAGAAGTGAAACCAGGCACGGACACTGCTACGCCTCCTCCTAAAATGAAAATATGAGGATCCACTACATGTGCTATAGCTGCCATTCCTCTGGCCAGAAAATCTAGTGCTGATTCAGTAACATCCAATGCATCTTTATCTCCTTGGGATGCTAGAATGAATACTTCATGTGCATATTTTACATTCAGCCCTTTTTCTTTTGCAGCTCTCAAAATAGCCAATCCACTTGCCATACTCTCTAAAGAGCCGCTATTTAAATAGCTATGCCTTATTTTGCTTTCACCCACTATTATGTTTGCAATCTCCCCTGCATTTCCTGTTGCCCCTGAAATGATCTCTCCATTTATGCAAAGTCCGCCGCCAACACCTGTGCTTACGGTTATATAATAAACGATATCATACCCTTTGCCTGCACCCATTGTCGCTTCTGCTAATGCTGCTACATTGCAATCATTTTCTATAAAACAAGGAGTTTGCAAGGAATCAGATATGATTCTTGCAAGAGGTATATTGATCCACTTAGGAAGATTCGTACAGCTTAAAACAATTCCTTCCTGGGAATTCAATGAGCCGGGCAATCCAATTCCTATGGCTTGGATTAAATAATCCTTTTTTATACTGCTTATGGCATCTATTAGCTTCTGTATCACATAGTCCGGTCCCTTATCTGCTTCGGTCAGCCATCTTTTTTCATCTACTATAACTCCAAGATCATTAAAGAGTCCCATACGGACATTGGTACCTCCAAGGTCTATTCCTATCCAATATTTTTCACCCAAAAGCGCCACCCCTTTTATAAATTGATTTTCATGCTCTATATTATTTTAGCGCTATATCACAATGTCAACGGCAACTAGATATTTCTGCCTATTCATTTGCGGCCTTGTTTATAAGAATCCACGGACACAGCTTTATCACTACTTTACAAACTTCCTTTCAACTAGGTCTTCTGCTTTTACATTTAAATCTTTTTTAACCACATCTGTTGTCCAGTTTATTATTTTATTTATATATTCATCATTTGGAA
>JAUQXG010000028.1 GCA_030834765.1 Lutispora sp. | reverse complement strand
AATCAGATAGCTTGTTCTTTTCTTGCTTTTGTGGAAACATGACTGTAAAGATTGTCTTTTCCGGATTGCTTTGCACAGAAATATTGCCTTCATGTGCGTTTACAATTTCTTGTGCGATTGCCAAACCTAACCCTGCTCCACCGGTGTTTGTGGAACGTGCAGAATCTAAGCGGTAAAATTTTTCAAAAATAGTTTCAAGCTTTGCCTGGGGGATTGGATTTCCTTGATTAGTAAAAGTTATAACAATAGTTTTGTCCTGCTGTTTAGCAGAAATGTCAATGATACTATTTTCATAGCTATAGGCTATCGCATTTTTCAGAATGTTATTGAACACACGAGCCAGTTTGTCTGTATCTCCCCACAGAGTGAGACCATCAGGCACATTGACGGACACCGACTTTTCCTGTGGAGTCAGCATTGGATAGAATTCATCTGCCATCTGCTGGAGCATGAAAAGTAAATTGATTTTTTCTTTATTCAAGACAATCGTTTGAAGATTAAATCTTGTAATCTCAAAAAACTCATTTATAAGCTGCTCTAATCGATAAGCTTTTTCCAAAGTAATACCGACATATTTTGCCTTCTGTTCAGGAGGCATATCAGGAGCTTCATCCAGAAGATTTAAGTATCCTATAACAGAGGTCAGGGGTGTCTTTATATCATGAGCCAAGTAAACTACCAAATCATTTTTGCGCTGCTCAGCCTCAAGCGTGGCTTTCTTTTGTTTTTCCAAGTTGTTTTTTATCTGATTAAGCTTATTTTCCATAAAATGCAATTCCGGTGATAATGTAATTTCATCATCGGATTCCTCAACAAGTTTATCCATTCCGGTGCTGACCTCATCGAAATATTTGGTAAACCAAGAAATTGAAAATTTAAGCAAAATAACTAAGAATATGAGAATCACAATAAGTGTAATAGCTTCTATATTATTAAGAAATAGAAAATGAGTAATCGTTATAGCTGCTCTGTCAGGCATATGAAATGTATTCATTAAAAAGTGGACAATAGTATCTCCAAAACTAAAGCGTTTTTGAATTGTAAAACGCAGAAAGATAACAATTGCAGCCGTGGCAAAAACAATAAGGAGCATTTGAAGAAATATTTTCCTTTTTAATTTCGAATAATCATTCTTTCGCTTACCTTTCAATTTTATAGCCAACCCCCCATACGGTCTTGATATATTTAGGATGTTCTGCGCTGTCGTGCATTTTTTCTCTTAAATGTCGGATATGAACCATTACCGTATTATTGCTATTGGTGAAATACTTGTCTCCCCATACCTCATGGAACAATTCTTCCGAACTGACCACACGTCCGCGATTGGAGCAAAGGACCCAAAGAATTGAAAACTCTGTAGGAGTGAGCGATAGCTTTTTTTCATTCAGCGTACACTCATGGGTATCCATGTCCAATACCAAGCCGGCAAAGGCAATCAAGTGTTCTTCCTGTTTTGGCTCCGCAGAATTATATTTGGTAAATCTCCGGAGCTGTGCCTTTACACGGGCAACAAGTTCCAAAGGGCGAAACGGTTTAGTGATATAGTCGTCCGCACCTAATGTCAGCCCGGTAATCTTATCGATTTCTTCTTCTTTAGCTGTCAGCATGATAACCGGAAAATTATATTTTTCCCTAATTTTCTGGCAGAGAGTAAAGCCATCAATATCTGGCAGCATGACATCAAGTATCGCAAGCTCTAACTGTTCTGACTCAACACACTGTAACGCATCTTGGCCGTTATAAAATTTATATATTGTAAAACCTTCATTTTTTAAATAAACTTCCATTAGGTCCGCTATGGACTGCTCATCGTCTACAACCAAAATATTGATACTCATAAGTTCTATCCCTTCTTCCTGCTTAAACATTCATTATTATA
>JAUQXG010000304.1 GCA_030834765.1 Lutispora sp. | reverse complement strand
AAATTAAAGAATTAAATAAGGAAATTATTAAAGATTATTTTAATAAAAAAGAATTCAATGAGTTGCTAAAGATTGCTGAAAACCAAATAGAAGATTTAATTGACTGTATATATACTGTAAAAATAACAAAGGATATTATGCAAGCTTTTTTGAATATTACAGAACCGTATGGTGGTAAGGACATCACTAAGGAAGATATATTAGCAACTTTACAAGAGAAGAATGTAGCGTATGGTATTAAACATGAAGCTATAGATGAAATTATCATAAAAAAAATATATAATCAAGATATTTTAATAGCAGAAGGCCTAAAACCTATAGCTGGTTTAGATGCTAAGCTGGATTACAAATTTGATATTGCAAATCAAAGAAAGATTAGTATTAATGAGGAAGGCAAAATTGACTATCATGAGTTATCTCTGATACAAAATGTGAAAAAAGATCAATTATTAGTACAATTAATTCCTAATACAGCAGGTATACCTGGAAAAAATGTTCTTGGGATAGACTTGCCCGCAAAGGATGGCAAAAAACTTACTTTACCTAAAGGCAAGAATGCAGAGATTGGAATAGATGAATATTCTCTCGTTTCTGGTATTGATGGACAAGTAGAATTAGTAAATGGTAAGGTTACTGTGTCACCTATTTATGAAGTAAAATCAGATGTTGATAACTCTACAGGCAATATTAGGTTTATAGGAAAGGTAATTGTAAAAGGAAATGTGCTAACAGGCTTTAAAATTGAAGCAGACGGTGATATTGAGGTTTTTGGGGTTGTTGAAGGTGCAAGTATTGTCTCAAAACAAGGAATAATTCTGCATCGAGGCATACAAGGTATGAATCGTGGAGAATTAATCTGTGAAGGTGATTTAGTAGCAAAATTTATTGAAAATTGTAATGTAGAAGCAAAGGGCAACATTGTTAGCGATGCAATTATGCATAGCAATGTGACATGCGGTAAAAGATTAGAACTAAAAGGAAGAAAAGGACTTATAGTAGGTGGAAAAATAAGAGCCTCAGAAGAAATTAAAGCAAAAGTAATTGGTTCACCTATGTCTACCATTACAGAGTTAGAAGTTGGTATTAATCCCGATATTAGAAAAAAACACGAAAGCACTAAGGATGAAATAAAGCAAATTTCTCAAAGCTTAGAAAAGGCAAAGCAAGCAGTTGATATATTAACTAAGATTAGTAGAACATCGGAGCTACCTCCCGACAAAAAATTGCTTCTGTCAAGATCAATACAATTAAAACTTCAACTTACACAACAATTAGAAAACATGAAGAGTGTAATGACTGAGATGGAAACATATCTAGAAGAAATAACCAATGGTAAAATTAAAGCATCTGAAGTAATTTTCCCGGGTACTAGAATATCTATAGGTAGCAGTAAAATGTATATTAAAGATATGCTAAAGTTTGCTACAATTTATAGAAATCAGTCTGAAATTAAAGTTGGACCTTTTGAAGAATGATTTAATATTAAGGTAGGTGATCTATATTGTCTATCAGGTCAATAGACTTTCAAACCATTATTCCTAAATCACCAGAAGTACAGAAAATAAAAAATCTTGAGCAGGATAATACAAAAAATAACTTTAATATTAATATGCATAAAAGTCAAGAGGAAAACGAGAAAAAGCTCAAACAAGTAAATGAGAATGAAAAAACTTACAAATCCAAAGTTGATAGAGATAAAGAAAGAGAAAAATCAGGAAAAAAGAATGATTCGGAGAACAATAAGAATAATTCTAGAGAAGAATCAAGCCATAAGGACTTAAGAAAGCAGGATAAGATAAATAAAAGCAATTCCATAGATGTAAGAATATAATCGGGGTGAAATAATGATTAACTATATTACCATGTTCATTGGTATTACAGTTGTACTAATATCAATTATAATTATTTTTCTGGATAGACTTAAGGGCGAGGACATATATTTTAATATTGACTTTAAGGAGCAAGAGCTTAAAAAAATAATAGAAGATGCTGATGAGCTTATAGCTGAATTAAACTTTACTTCGGAAGCTATAGTTAAGCAAATAGAAGATAAAATTGATTTGTTAAATAAACATCAAAGTAATATTGAGACAAAAGCTAATAAAGATGATAAATTTGATAATAAAGGTATATATATTGATACTTATGAATATAGAAATTCTGATAAAGATTTGGCTCAAAAATATAACAAACAAAAACATCATGATGAGGAGAGCATATTAGAGCAGCGGCATGATGACAATCTCGATAGTAAACAGGAAAAGGTCATAAAGTATTTTAAAGATGGCCGTAGTATTGAAGATATAGCGAGGTCGGAGAATATTGGAAAAGGTGAGGTTCAGCTCATATTATCCCTAAGAAAAGACGGTGAAAAAGATGAGTATGTATAATTTGAAAAACATTTTATTTGGTGTTGGAATCGGTATGATCTTAACATCGGCGTTAAATATTAGTTTTGGAGATAAAGAGCTTACGCTACAAGATATAAAAAACGAAGCCCAAAAGCATAATTTAATTGTTATCGATGGGAATGAACTTATTGAGAAAAAAGATGATTCAAATAATGAAGGCAGCACTCTACCTAAAGATAATTCTGGAGCAGTGGATAAAATTGATGTTTTTGTAGAAATTAATATAGAGAAAGGCTTAAATTCTGGGCAAGTGGCTAAGTTATTAAAAGATAAAGAACTGATAAATGATGAATTGACATTTATTAATGAGCTGAATAGGCAAAATAAAAGCAATATAATACAATATGGCAAATATAGTATTAAAAAAGGGATAGAAACACAAGAATTGATAAAAATAATTACTACAGTAAGATAATAAAAAATATTGCTAATTATATATATATATGTTATACTAAGCACTGTAAAATTTACACATAGTCTGATTTTTTGGAAGGTGCTTTTATAGTATCCAAAAGGTATGACGGCTATGGAAGAAAAACCAAGGAGGTATAATAAAATGTCAGTAATATCAATGAAACAATTGCTGGAAGCCGGTGTTCATTTTGGACATCAAACTAGAAGGTGGAACCCTAAGATGGCGGAATTCATTTTTACAGAAAGAAATGGAATTTACATCATCGACTTACAAAAGACCGTAAAAAAGGTTGAGGAAGCATATGATTTTGTTAAAGAAATGGCTTCCACAGGCAAGAGTGTACTTTTTGTAGGAACTAAAAAGCAAGCACAAGAATCAATACAATCAGAAGCACTTAGAGGTAATATGTTCTATGTGAATCAAAGATGGTTAGGTGGTATGCTAACTAACTTTAAAACAATCAGAAAGAGAATCGAAAGATTATTAGAGCTTGAAAGAATGGAGCAGGATGGAACATTTGACCTTTTACCTAAAAAAGAAGTAATAAAACTTAAGGGTGAAAAGGAAAAGCTTGAAAAGAATCTTGGTGGAATAAAAGAAATGATTGATTTACCAGGCGCAATATTTATTGTAGACCCAAGAAAAGAAAAAATTGCAATACAAGAAGCTCATATACTTGGAATTCCAGTAGTAGCTATTGTAGATACAAACTGCGATCCTGATGAAGTTGATTATCCAATACCAGGAAATGATGATGCTATTAGAGCAGTAAAATTAATTACTTCAAAGATTGCAGATGCAATTATAGAGGCCAGACAGGGAGAACAATTATCTGAATAAATAATCGGTAAGAGTGTTAAGGAGAATTGTATTCGCTGGCTGCACTCTTACCTTTAATAATATATAGGAGGAGATAAATATGGTAGATGCTTCAACTGTAAAGGAGCTAAGAGAAAGAACAGGGGCAGGTCTGATGGACTGTAAAAAAGCTCTTGTTGAAACTAATGGAGACATTGATAAGGCGATAGAATTTTTAAGAGAAAAAGGGCTATCAGCAGCTGCAAAGAAGGCAGGCAGAATAGCTTCAGAAGGCTTAATAGGTACATATGTTAATGAAAAAAACGATGTTGCGG
>JAUQXG010000303.1 GCA_030834765.1 Lutispora sp. | reverse complement strand
ATTTTTTCTATTTGTATAAAGTATGAGGGTATCATGTATTCTGGCAGTCCTTTTGTCAGGTGTTCTCTTATTTCTCCTACTGTCAGTTCTCTGTTTCCTACTATGTATGCACATAGATATTTATTGCCGCCTTCCTCTTCTTTTGCTATGGTCACGGCTTCTTTTATTTCTTCATGTTCTAGTAGGGCGTTTTCTATTTCTCCCAGTTCTATTCTGAAGCCTCTTATTTTTACTTGTTGGTCTATTCTTCCCATGAATTCTATGTTGCCATCTGGCAGCCATTTTGCCAGATCTCCTGTTTTATACATTCGCTCTCCTGGTATGAAGGGGTTTTCTACAAACTTTTCTCTAGTCAGTTCTTCTCTGTTTAGGTAGCCTCTTGCTAATCCTTCTCCGCTTATGCATAGTTCTCCCGGTATTCCTATGGGCTGTAGGTTGTTTTGTTTGTCTAGTATGTAGACATAAGTATTTGATATTGGTTTCCCTATGGGTATATTGTCATCATCCTTGGATATTTCATTTATAAAGTAATAAGTGGCATATACCGTACTTTCTGTTGGTCCATATACATGAATTATCTTATTTTTCCCTATATATTCCAATGCTTTTCTAGTATGTTGAACTGATATTCTTTCTCCTCCGAAAAGTACTTTCCTGATTTTTTTGAAGCATTTAATATCAATATCCACTAAAGCATTAAAAAGTGCCGTAGTTACAAAAAATACTGTTATTCCAGCCTCTATTATTAATGATGTCAGCTTATCTGCATCTAATACTGTATGTTTATTAACTAATACCAGTTTTGCTCCATTTAAAAGTGCTCCATATATATCAAAGGTAGAACCGTCAAAAGAATAATTTGACAGTTGCAGCATAATATCATTACTTGATATATCAATGTAATTTGTATCTTTTACTACTCTTGTTACGTTATAATGGGTTATTAAAGTGCCTTTTGGCTTTCCTGTTGAACCGGAAGTATACATTATATATGCTAAATCCTGAGATTTATTAATTATTTTCAGATTATCTCCATCCAGATATGAAAGCTTATCCATATTCAGCTCAATAATTTCTCCACTAAATGTAATTTCATTTACATAATCCATATTAGTAAGTAATATATCAGTATTACTATCTTCTAGCATATACTCTATCCTATCCTTGGGATAAGCCGGATCTATGGGAAGGTAAGCTCCTCCTGCTTTCAAGATTCCTAGTACGCCTATTATCATTTCTATTGATCTCTCTACCATTATTCCCACTATTTTATCAGGTTCTACTCCCTTATCCCTTAATAGCCTTGCCAATTTATTGGATTTTTGATTTAATTCATTATAGGTCAGTTCATCCTTTTCATATGTCACAGCTATATTGTCTGGAAACTTAGCAGCAATCTGTTCAAATAGCTGTTGTATAGCATTGTCTTTTGGATAATTCGTACTTGTTTTATTGAATTCGCTAATAAGCTGATTCTTTTCCATCTGGGTTAATATATCAATGTTGCATACTTTTATTTCTTGATTTTCTATTATTTTGCATATGATATTCTTGATTTGTTCTCCTATTCTTTCTATATAATATTCATCATATAGATTTCCATTGTAATCAAACTTTACAACGAACTCACTTCCAGGTATTGCTATTATATTAAAATCATAATTAGTCTGCTCGAATGTTTCTACATTGCTTATGTTAAAGTCATATGGCGTATCATTATCACCTATATCTACTAATACATTCTCCACAGGATAATTTTCAAATACGATTATATGATTTATCAGGCTCTGCTTTAGTCTGCTAAAAGCCTGTATTTCAGCCAATGGTAAATAGTCATATCTTGATGCATCAAATACTTCTTTTTGTATTCTTTCAGCAAGCTTACCAAATGTTTCACTTTCCTTTATGGTTATTCTTACAGGTATCGTATTGATAAATAATCCTACCATTTTCTCGATGCCGTCTATTTCGGAAGGTCTTCCCGATACCACAGCTCCAAAAACTACATCGTCTGTGTTGTTGTATCTTCCAAGGAGCAGTCCCCATATTGTCTGAAAAAAGGTGTTCAATGTAATTCCATTGTCCTTTACATATTGAATCATCTTTTCTGTTAATGCTTTATCTAGTTTGAATTCCATTTTACTTTTTATATAGCTGCCGTTTAAAATTTGAGGTCTTTGTCCTGGAATGGCAATGTCATTTTCATAGCCTTCAAGATATTTCTGCCAATAATTCAATGCATCCTTTTTTTCTTGAGCTTGAATCCATTTGATAAAATTGCTGTAAGGGGCTTCCGGTACTAAACTTAATGTTTCTCCGGCTTTTAATACCTTATATGCTTTAAAAAATTCATCCATTATTATGCTCATGCACCAGCCATCCATTATAATATGATGAGAACTCCATATTACCTGATAGTAGTTATTATTTGTCTTTAATACTGATATTCTCATCAACATTTCTTTAGAGGAAAGGTCAAAACCTTTTTGTTTATCCTCTTCCTTGAAATTTTCTATGAAGATCCCTTTTTCAGTCTCATCTAAAGCCATTATGTCTTCATAATATATATTGGCTTTCCTCTCTTTTAAAACTATTTGCAGCGGCTGCTTCACCTGATCATAGATAAATACTGTCCTTAGCACATCATATTTTTTTATAATACTGTTAAAGCTTTGTTCAAATATATCTATATCAAGCTCCCCGTTTATCTTGAATGCGATCTGCTCAAAGTATGCATTGCTGTTATCATCTAAAATAGCATGGAAAAGCATTCCCTCCTGCATAGGGGATAAACTATATATGTCTTTTATATCGCTTCTGTTAAACATATAGTAACCTCCGTTCATTTTTTCACATTATAAATATAGCAGCTATTAACTTTCAAAAATTGCAAACACATCTTCAAGATCATTTAAACTAAGGCTATTGGCAGTTATATCACTAGGAGTAAATTCAACTTCATCCTTTCCTTCACAGTGCTCTAATATATCTATTAGTTTTATTCTATAAAGTTCAATAAACTTAGAAATCATGCTCTCATCAAAATAATATTTATTGTAAACAAAGCTAATCTTCAATCTGCCTCCAATTACCATACCATTGATGTCAAGAGCATGAGTCCTTTCAC
>JAUQXG010000302.1 GCA_030834765.1 Lutispora sp. | reverse complement strand
GAGTATAAAAGGAAAATGGATCATTATAATAGTTTTTTATAATATAATTTACAGCATTATTAAACTTACCTGAGTTATAATAATTCTCTAATAGTTTTTCAACATCTTTTAATATTAACATCTCATCATGATGAATCCATTTAGAATTTAATATCTCATAGGGAGCGTGACTATTAAATTCTATAGAATAGTCTTTTACTTTATTTCTTATACCTGACCCTTTGAGCAATTTTAAAAATCCTAGCTGTAACATATGAGGTTTTAGAAGATAAACATCGTTGAATGATTTTGCAAAGCTATTAAAATCTTCATAAGGCAGCCCAGCTATTAAATCAAGATGAATATGCATATTGTTGGGTTTTAGAAGTTTATTAATATTTTCATATAGTCTATCTAAGTTTGTATTTCTTTGTATTTCATTTAGGGTATTTAAATTGGTGGATTGAACACCAATTTCTAATTGGAACATACCTAAAGGAGCAGAATTTAATAAAGAGATAAATTCATCATCTAAAAGATCGGCTGAAATTTCAAAATGAAAATTTGTTTTTGATTTTTTACTTATAATATATTTAACAATATTTATTGCATGATCTTTTTTACAGTTAAAAGTCCGATCTACAAGCTTTACCTGCTTGACTCCATTTTGGATAAATATATTTAGATCATTTTTTACTCTTTCCAAGGAGAAAAATCTTACTCCATTTATTGTTGAAGAGAGACAATATTGGCAGTTAAAAGGACATCCTCGGGTTGTTTCATAATATATAATCTTATTTTTTAGAGTTTCTAGGTCTTCATAAGGAAATGGGATTTCATCGAGATTTGATATTAATCTTCTAGGAGGATTAGAGATTATGTTATTATTATCTCTATAGGTTAATCCATTTATTTCATCTACTTTAGCGTTTATTCTGTTTAAATAATTGCTTAGTTCCAAAAAGGTTTTTTCACCCTCATCTCTTATTATGTAATTTATAAAAGGATTGTTTTTCATTATTTCATCTGCATCAAAGCTTACTTCAGGGCCTCCTAAAATAATAACAATATCTTTTTTTAATTTTTTGATACTTGCACAAAGTTTTAGCACATAGTCAATATTCCAAATATAGCAAGAAAAAGCTAATATGTTACCACCGTTTAGGTAAAGCTTTTTAAGGGCATCATCAAAATGATCATTGATGCTAAGCTCTATGATGGAGATTTCATTTATTTCAGAATGGCAATATGATTTCAAATACCTTATAGCTAAGTTAGTATGTATAAACTTTGAGTTAATCCCAATTAATGAAATGGTTTCTTTCACGACTTTTCCTCCTAGTTAAATGTATAATCTATTGAACTAATTCAATTTATATTATACATTAATTATAGAAATTATATATATTTGGTATCCTAGTGAAATAATAAAAAGAATGATTTGTATAAAATCTACAAGTGGAGGCTTTGCTATGGATAAAAAAATCATTACAGAAACATTTGAAGAGATTGGGCTAATATTAGAGTTACTAGGTGAAAATCCTTTTAAGGTAAGAGCCTATATAAATGGTGCAAGGATTATTGAGCTTCTTGATGGGGATATAGATGATTATATAAAAGATAATAAATTAAAAGATATAAAAGGAATCGGAAAAGCATTGTCTGAAAAGATTGAAGAATTAGTCAGTACAGGCAAATTACAGTACTATGAAAACTTGAAAAATACGGTGCCAGAAGGTTTGTTTGAGATATTAAAAATACCTGGAATAGGTCCTAAAAAGGTTAAAATATTATATGACAAACTAAATATCAAAAGTATTGAAGAATTAGAAGAAGCTTGTTTAAATAATAAGATTTTAGGTATGGAAGGCTTTGGCGAAAAGACACAGGAAAATATATTGAAAGAAATAAGAAGTTTCAAGAAGTCTAGTGGACTATATTTATTTGGAAATGTTTTTAAAGAGGCAAGCAACATAAAGAATTCACTTTTATCTTTTCCAGGAACCATCCGCTGTGAAATCGCAGGTAGTCTAAGGCGGAAAAAGGAGGTAGTGAAGGATATTGATATAGTTGCATCATCCCTTAATCCAATAGATCTAATGGATTACTTTGTTTCTCTTCCATATGTAGATGAAATAATTACAAAGGGTGAGACAAAGACTTCTGTAAAATTAAAAAGTGGGATTAATATGGATTTGAGAGTAGTCAGTGACTCAGAATATCCATATGCGCTTCACCACTTTACTGGCAGTAAAGAACATAATACTGCTCTTCGTCATAGAGCGAAAGCTATGGGTATAAAAGTCAATGAATATGGATTGTTTATAGATGAAAAATTGCTAGTTTGCAAGGAAGAGCAAGATATCTTTAATAAGCTGGGCTTACAATATATAGCTCCTGAAATGCGAGAAAACAATGGGGAAATTGAAGCAGCTGAGAGGAAGCGGCTGCCAAATCTCATAGAGATAAGTGATGTAAAAGGTTTATTTCATATTCATACTATATATAGTGATGGAAACAATTCCATAATTGATTATGTGAATGCAGCTCGAAAAATGGGTCTGAATTATATTGGAATTTCTGATCATAGTCAAGCCGCTCACTATGCTGGAGGATTAAATGAAAATGCATTAAGAAAGCAATTTGATGAAATTGATAATTTAAATAAGACCTTGATAAACTTTAAAATATTTAAAGGTATAGAATGTGACATAATGCCGGATGGGTCACTGGACTATAGTGAAGAAATATTAAAACAATTCGATTTTGTTATAGCATCTGTACATTCCAGCTTTAAAATGGGAAAAGTGAAACTGACTGAAAGGATAATAAATGCTATTAAAAATAACTATGTAACAATGTTAGGGCATCCTACAGGAAGACTATTGCTTGCAAGAGATGAATATGAAGTTGATATATATGCCATTATAGATGCAGCTGCTAAATATAATAAAATAATTGAACTTAATTCTGACCCTCATAGACTTGATTTAGATTGGAGATATTTAAAATATGCAAAAGAAAAAGGTGTAAAGATATCTATTAATCCAGATGCTCACAGTGTAGAAGGGTTATATAACTATAAAATAGGTATTGGCATAGCTAGAAAAGGCTGGATGGAAAAATGTGATATACTGAATGCATTCAATATTGACGAGGTATGCTTATATATGAAAGGTGATGAATAAAGATATGAATGATAAACAAATTGAAGATGTTTTAATAATTTTAGAAAAAACTTATCCCAACGCGGAGTGTGAGTTAGAATTTAATAGCTCATTTGAACTTTTAGTTGCTACTATTCTTAGTGCTCAGGCAACGGATAAAAAGGTGAATGAAGTTACAACACAATTATTCAAGAAATATAATTGTCCGGAAGACTTTTTAGCATTAAATCAAGCAGAGTTAGAAAATGAAATTAAAGTGATAGGATTATATAGAAATAAAGCAAAAAATATTTTGGCTATGTGTCATGAATTATTACAAAAACACGATGGTAAAGTGCCGTCTACAATGGAAGAGCTGACTGCACTTCCGGGGGTAGGCAGGAAAACTGCTAATGTTGTTTTAAGCAATGCGTTCAATGAACCAGCTATAGCGGTGGACACTCATGTATTTAGGGTATCTAATAGGATTGGATTAGCAAAAGCCAGTAATGTACTATCGACAGAAAAAGAGCTAATGGACAATATACCAAAGGAAAAATGGT
>JAUQXG010000301.1 GCA_030834765.1 Lutispora sp. | reverse complement strand
GGCTTTGATGGAATGTACGGGCCTGGCGGTAGCCAAGGAGGAGGTCAAAAGCAGCTGGAACTTGATGATAAGGCAGTGGCAAGCTTCTCAAAGATACCTGGCGTAAAAGCGGTAATACCCTTTATTGAAACTTCAGGAAAGATCGTCAGTGGAAAATATGTAAGCTATGCGCAACTTCAGGGAATTAGTCCAAATATGTTGGAGGAATTAAGCTTAAAGGTTGCCCAAGGAAGGCTGCTTCAAGATGGTGATACCATGAGCATGGTATTTGGAAGCGAAATACAAAACTCCTTCTATAATCCAAAGTCTAACTATGGATATATGTCAGGACCTCCTCAAATAGATCTTATGAAGGATAAGCTTTCCTTATCCCTTGATATGTCTTATGGAGAGAACTATCCAAGCGGTGATGGTACTGGACAAACTAAGAAACCAGTGACATATGTAATAAAGCCTGCAGGAATACTTGAGGGCGGTGGCTATGAATATGCCTATAATGTCTTTATGCCAATAGACCATTTAAAGAAATTAATAAAGGATTTCAACAAAGGTAAAAAGCCTAATGAAATGTTAAATATAAAAGGTTATTCAAAAATACTTGTAAAAGTGGAGAAAATTAATAATGTTCAGGATGTTCAACAACAAATAAAAGATGCAGGCTATCAGGCAGACAGTTTGACAGATATCCTAGAATCCATGCAAAAAACCGCTGCTGGAATACAAATGGTACTCGGAGCCATAGGTGGAGTATCTTTGCTTGTTGCTTCTATTGGTATAACCAATACCATGATCATGTCTATTTATGAGCGAACAAGGGAAATAGGCATCATGAAAGTTATCGGAGCCTCTATAAAGGATATAAAGAAACTATTTTTATTTGAATCGGGAATGATAGGATTTTTCGGAGGCATTCTTGGCCTTGGCTTAAGCTATGGCGTATCATATATACTTAACTCTGCCGGCTTTGCCCTGATAAACTTCTATGGACCTCAGGGCGGCCCCAGCAAGACCTCCATAATCCCCATGTGGCTGGCATTAGGAGCCTTGATTTTCACTACATTGATCGGATTGATATCAGGCTATTATCCGGCAAGAAGAGCGATGAAGCTTAGTGCACTTGAAGCTATGAAAGAATAGGGATCGGTGATGGCACCGGTCCCTATTCTTATCTATTTCCATCTCATTATTTTTTCTATCTCAAAGAATTGTTAGCTAAATTCTTTTGAATAAAGCGGGATATATTTTAATTCACCATTTAATCTGGCACTTTCCATTAATGATACTTTTTTTACTGTTAGTACGGCTTTATCCATATTAACTGTCTGTTCTATTTTATTAAACTCTTCGGCAAGCACGATTTCTCTGCCTATTGTGATATGCGGAACATACTTTTTTTCTTCCGCTTTATACCCTTTATATTCTAGTGATCGTTCTAATTTAGAATATAATTGATTCAGCATTTCATCAGGCTGAATTCCGGCCCAAACAATCTTTTTGTTGCCTCTAGAGAAGTACCCTAATTTGTTGATGGTTAAGTGAAAGTCCTTTTGATTTAGTGCGATTTCATCAATAGATTCTTTGAATTTAATGAATTCATTATTATTTATTTCTCCAATAAATCGGAGAGTCAGATGAAAGTTTTCTTTTCTAGTAAAATTGCCAGATATGCTTTTTTCTTTTATTGACATTTGAAGTTGATTCAAATATTCCTTTATACTTTCTGGAAATTCTATAGCAAAAAAAGCACGCATAAAAAAACTCCTCCTTGTTATAAGTGTTAAGCGCAGCCTTTAGCTGATTATTCTATGTTTTCCTATTTACTATCATCCTATCAGAAGACTAATAACATATCAATAATCAGCTCAGCTTCATAATAGCACTTATTATGGATGGAGCTTGAAAAAAGAATTATTTCATTTATAATTTACCTTAGGCACAAAAATCTCTCATCGGCTCTTCTGCATATATGCTAAAAATATAATTAGGAGATGTTCATTATGTCCCTCATGACAAAAAAACAATTAGCTGTTTCCCTGAAAAAACTAATGAGTAAATCTTCTTTGACTAACATCACTGTAAAGGATGTTGTTGCAGATTGTGGTGTCAATCGCCAAACCTTTTACTATCACTTTCAAGATATTTATGAATTGCTTGGTTGGGTATTTAAAACAGAGGCATTGGAGGCTATAGCTGACTACAAGACCTATGAAAGATGGCAGATAGGATTTTTAAAAGTCTTTCAATATGTAGAAGCAAACAAAGCCTTTTGCTTGAGTACCTTTTGCTCATTAGGCAGAGATCACCTTGAGCAATTTTTATATAGTGTCACTTTTGATTTATTGTATGGTGTAGTAGAAGAATTGTCTAAAGAAATCAGGATTTCTAAGGAAGATAAGACTTTTATTGCAAACTTCTACAGTTATGCTTTCGTTAGTCTGTTATTGGAATGGCTAAAAGCTGGTGCAACAGAGAACCCGGAACATATTATTGAAAAGTTAAGTAAGCTCGTAGATGGGGACATCAGCAGAGCTATTCAGAAATATATTGAAGTTTAATTTCTACTGATTGAAGTAATCGGGATGAATGACTTAATTTATTCTTACTAAGCAAATTTTTTTAGACATCATTGGCTCTATGTATAAGCTTTATACATAGAGCCAATGATGTCTATTTTAATTCAACTGCTGAGATTGTATATTGATTACACAAACAAAAATAAATCAATATTTGGAGGTAAATGTAATGAAAAAAGATTATGGAGACAAACAAATATATTTTGTAGGTGGAGGTCTTGCCTCCTTAGCAGGTGCATCTTATCTTATTCGCGACTGCGATTTTCCAGGCAGAAATATTCATATTTTAGAAGGTATGAATCTACTTGGAGGTAGTAACGATGGCGCCGGAAATGCTAAAGACGGCTATGTTTGCCGTGGCGGCAGAATGCTGAATGAAGAAACTTATGAAAACACATGGGAGCTGCTCAGTTCCATTCCATCACTTGACCATGAAGGTATGTCAGTGTGTGATGAAATTCTTGCATTTGATCATACACATCCAACTCATGCAAATGCAAGATTGATTAATAAAACTGGTGAAGTTTTAGATGTGCTGTCCATGGGATTTAATAATGCAGATCGTATGGCACTAGGCAAGCTTTTGATTACGCCAGAAGAAAAACTTGATCACTTAAAAATTTCAGATTGGTTTGCATCAACACCACACTTTTTTGAAACCAACTTTTGGTATATGTGGCAAACAACCTTTGCATTCCAAAAATGGTCAAGCTTATTTGAATTTAAACGTTATATGCAGCGTATGATATTTGAATTCTCACGTATTCAAACACTAGAAGGCGTAACAAGAACAACTTATAATCAATATGAATCAATTATTATGCCATTAAAGGCTCATCTTGAAGGTCATGAAGTTGATTTTAGCTTAAAATACAAGGTTACTGATCTGGATTTTGAACCTGGCAGCGATATCACTGTTGTAGCGATTCATTATGAAGATGAAAATGGAGTTGGGATGATTCAGCTTCACGATGGAGATCTTTGCATCATCAGCAATGGCTGCATGACTGACAATGCAACCCTTGGCTCCTTGAAAAAAGCACCTGTATTCAAAGCTGAAAATCCTATGTCCGGTGATCTTTGGGCTAAAATTGCAGCAAAAAAAGAGGGTCTTGGCAATCCAAATCCATTCTTTGGAAATGCTGAAAAATCCAATTGGGAGTCCTTTACCGTTACTTGCAAAGGCAACAAATTCCTAAAATTAATCGAAAAATTCTCTCGAAATGTGCCAGGTAGCGGTGCATTGATGACCTTCAAGGATTCAAGCTGGCTCATGTCAATTGTCGTTGCTGCACAGCCTCATTTTAAAAATCAACCAGAGGATACCACAATTTTCTGGGGCTATGGTCTTTATACCGACAAGGTTGGCGATTATGTGAAGAAGCCTATGCGTGAATGCACAGGAGAAGAAATTCTCACAGAACTCATTCATCAATTGCACTTTGAAGAACACTATGATGAACTTATGAGTAGTGTGGTTAATGTAATACCTTGCATGATGCCATATATTATTTCAATGTTTCAACCTCGCGCTATGAAGGATCGTCCTCGTGTAGTTCCGGAAGGCTCAACTAATTTCGCTATGATCAGCCAATTTGTTGAAATCCCTGAGGATATGGTATTTACTGAGGAATATTCTGTTCGGGCTGCAAGAATTGCAGTTTACACCTTACTAGGTATGGATAAAAAGATTTGTCCTGTAACACCGCATCAATATGATGTTCGTACCCTGCTTAAAGCACTTAACGCAAGCTATAGATAAAAATAAGCTGCCCAACCATTTATAGTTCTGGTTGGGCAGTTGCTTTTATGAATATATACATAAGCAGGGATGCCTAGCGAGCGCCCTACCTCTTATTTGATGATCTATTCTTTTTTCCTCGAATTCCTTTATTCACTGTAACATTCTTGGTTGCATTTTCTCTTCTATTTACATTGCTTCTAGGTGGCTTTATCAAGCACCTCTCTTCAAAGCCTATGAGATCTTCCCGTCCTGCCATCATCAGGGCTTTATATACAAGCTCACGGTTTCTAGGATTTCTATATTGTATCAAAGCTCTTTGCATTGCTTTTTCTTCTGGTGACTTTGCTACATAGATTGGCTTCATATTTCTTGGATCAAGCTCTGTATAATACATGGTAGTCGACAAAGTTCCTGGAGTTGGATAAAACTCTGCTATTTGCTCTGGATTATAGCCCATATCCCTTACATATTCTGCAAGCTCAATCGCATCATTGATATCAGAACCTGGATGTCCAGATATAAGATAGGGCACTAAGTATTGCTCTTTACCAAGTTTTTTATTGGTATTGAAATACTTCTTTACAAACTTATCATATACTTCCCTTTTGGGTTTTCCCATCAATCCAAGAACTTTATCTGATACATGCTCCGGCGCTACTTTAAGCTGTCCGCTTATATGATGCTCACAAAGCTCTTTCATAAATTCATTGCTTGGGTCAGCCACTATATAATCATAACGCAGTCCTGAGCGGACAAAAACCTTTTTTATGCCAGGCAGGCTTCTGACTTCTCTTAGAAGCTCCAGATAATCCTTGTGACTTACTTTTAGATTTTTACAAGGTGATGGATGCATACATTGCTTGTTTTTGCACACACCATGCTTTTCTTGCTTATCACATGCTCTCTCCCTGAAGTTGGCTGTGGGGCCACCCACATCATGTCTATATCCTTTAAAATCCTTATCTTCAGTAAGGAGCTTCGCTTCTTCTACTATAGATTTGTGACTTCTGCTTTGTATCACTCTTCCTTGATGAAAGTTAAGGGCACAGAAAGAACAGCCTCCATAACAGCCTCTATGGGATGTAATGCTGAATTTAATTTCATTTAAGGCTGGTATGCCTCCTGCCTTTTCATAGGAAGGGTGATAATGTCTGGTATAAGGCAGATTATAAACATCATCCATTTCAATCTCTGTAAGTGGTCTTGGAGGAGGGTTTTGTATAACAAATCTATCACCATGAGGCTGAATAATCGCCTTACCCATTTGATAATCCTGTTCTTCTTCCTGTACCATAAAGGCTTTTGCATATTTCTTGTTGCTCTCCACCACTTCTTCAAAGGATGGTATTACTATAGCCTCTGGTATATTGTCAAGCTCTGAAGATACATAGGAAGTGCCGTTTATGTATGTAATATATTTTATATCCATACCTGAATCCAAAGCTTCTGCTATGCTTACTATTGTGTTTTCTCCCATTCCATATATCAAAAGATCAGCTTGCGAATCAAGAAGTATAGATCTTCTAACCTTATCATCCCAATAATCATAATGAGCAAAACGTCTTAGGCTTGCCTCTATTCCGCCTATAATAATAGGAATATCCTTATAGACCTCTCGAATCTTATTACAGTACACAACTACTGCCCTATCAGGCCTTTTACCTTTTTGTCCACCTGGAGAATAAAGGTCTTCTCCCCTACGCTTCTTGCTTGCAGTATAATGATTCACCATGGAATCAATATTGCCTGATGAAACTAAAAAAGCTAGCCTTGGTTTGCCTAGTGCTTTAAAAGCATCTGGGTCTTTCCAGTCAGGCTGTGAAATGATACCAACCTTATAGCCTCTATTTTCTAAAACCCGCATTATAATAGCAGGGCCAAAGCTAGGATGATCTACATATGCATCCCCACTTATATATACAAAATCAAGCTGTTCAA
The DNA here is from genome assembly GCA_030834765.1 of Lutispora sp. Taxonomy (GTDB): domain Bacteria; phylum Bacillota; class Clostridia; order Lutisporales; family Lutisporaceae; genus JAUQXG01. Next base: position 4,169 of record JAUQXG010000301.1, on the reverse strand, counting down.
TATTTCTTTCCTCTAAATCTTTCTTAGATATAGGAAGAAAGTCTTTTCCTATGTTCAATCAATACCACATCCAAATATTTATTTTGCCCATCTATATAGTAATCATCAAAATTGATATTGCAAACAATATCATTCCCGAAATAAAAAGAGTCCTCCAAAGGTAGACATGTGTTACTTCATGCTCTACTTCTCGCCCTATTGGAGTTTTCCTTAGTTTTCTTTTTAATGCAAAAAAAGGCGTTATCATTCCTATGGCACCTATCAATGCCATAAGCATAGAACATATAAAAACATAATTACTAACTATTACCGAGGTCAATTTAAAGCCATGGAATGCAAAAGAAAGAGCTAAACTCCCTAAGCATACTCCAAATATCATTAGTACAGCTAGTGAAACATATCTTTTAAAACCTGTCAAATAATCACCCCCATCTTGTCCATATAAACTTGACACAAGCAAGCTTGGTTTCATAAAGTAAAAGTATGCAAGGTCTTATCTCACATACTTAGATTTTACTACACTTATCTTAGTCTATCAATTAATTCATTATATTGGGCGGCATTTCCTAGTGCCTTTTCAATAGCTACTCTTATCATCTAAATACTTCCCAACTTTTCTTTGCTTTAGTATTTTACCATTAGAGATATTTATTCATTTTATACAATAGGCATAATGATAAATTTAGGACTATACATATATAGGTTTTTATTCTAAAATAGTAATATTGACTTATATCATAATAGAGGTGATATATATATTGAAAAAAGCACTTATTAAGAAAAAGATGCCTCATGCCACATTTATGTGCATACCTGATGATGAGACTTCAGTAAAATCGCTTCGAATTCCTCTGTGGCTTCCAATTGCATTGATACTTATAATGACAGCTGGAATTATTTTTACCTACATATCAGTGAATACACTTTCAGCTCTCAAAGCAGAGCATAGTGAAAACAGCAAAAAAATACAAGAATTAAATCAAATCAATACTTCTCAGGAAGAAAAAATAGAAGGACTTGAAAAAAGCGCTGCAGGAGTAAAAAGTCAACTTGAAGAAAACACAAAGCTTCTTGATGAAGTTAAGAATGCTGTTGAAATAAAAGGTACAAAAAAATAAACATGAAAGGCGGAATACATATGTTTTGGGGAACTAAAAAATCTGCTCCTGATTTTGAAAAGATTGATACTTTAATAGGCAAAAATACGATCTTTGAAGGGGCGATCACTGGTGGGGGAACAATCAGAGTTGATGGTAAGCTAAAAGGTGAGCTCTCCATTTCTGGAAATCTTACAATAGGTGAGGAAGGCTCAATATTGGGAAATGTAAAAGCTGACAATATTCACTGTGCAGGTATAATTGACGGCAATGTAGAGGTAAGCTCACAACTTCACCTTACCCCTTCATCAAGGGTAAATGGTGATATTGTTGTTAGAAATATAATAATAGATGAAGGCGCTGTCTTTACAGGTAACTGCAAGATGATTACAAGCGAGATGCCCTTACTCTCAGAATAAGATATTCCAAACACAAGAAAAAGATGAAAGTCATTGGATTAACCAATTGCTTTCATCTTTTTCTTGTGTTTATACACTCTTCTTTTGACTCCAAAACAAAATCTGAGAGAAACAAATAGTATATAAACAGAAATTACGATACACAAAAATCCTATTAGTATAGAGGGTATACCTAAAAGCGCGCCTATCTGATCTGCATCGCTTCCTAAGCCAGTTTGAAGTATCAAATCATTTGTTATATCAAGTATCACATAAAGACAGCTGGTAAGGCCCAGAAACTTAACCATATAATCATGAAACCAGTCGGCTAAATATTTATATGAAAAAATCATAAAAAGTGTAAATCCAAGACAAAATACAATCCCAAATATTTCTCCTGTTTTGGAAACGAATATACTAAGCATAAGGGTGAAAAAACCTATGATCAATGTTATATATTTATTCTTCTTCACTTTAAAAGATGCAACAAGTATCAACGCTCCCCAGACCATACTTCCTATATACCCAGCACTAGAAACAAGGACTTGAGCTGCTTTGCTGTTAGGAATTGTATAAACACAGGCACCACCAATATTAGGGCTTATTTGTATTTCAACGATTCGTCCTCCCAACACTAAAGCCATAATCCCATGGCTCATTTCATGGAGCATCACTACAAAAAGCTTAATAGGATATATAAATATTGTATTCCAAAACTTTACTGCGATAATAAATAGGACTATGAGAAGTAGGATTTGCTTTGTTTTAGCTGTTAGTTTCATAAAACTCCTCATTTCATATAAATTTATTAAATGAGCGCGCTCCTATTGCTATAGTCTTCTAAAGAATTCGCCTTTATAATCAAAATCATCTTCTATAATAGTTTCAAGTTGCTTTAAAAGTCTAATTTTATCCTTAGGCAATGTTCCTTCAAGGGATACATAGTTTGATGCATGATTACTCCTGAATATGCAGCTTTTAACATCCATATTATTCAAAAGCTCATGGGTCTCCATCATGATTTCTTTTGGCGTTAGAAGTTCTATTTCTCCACTTTCCACCTGTTCATACATTTTTGTTCCTGGTTCTAAAAGCAAAGTAAGCAGCCCCAGATAATCAGGGTTTATAGCACTAATTACTTTTGCTGACTCAATGGCATGCTCTCTCCAAAGCTTTTTTCCTCCAAGACCTGATATAAGCGTTACTGAAAGTTTTATGCCAGAGTTCATCATCTTTTTTCCTGCTTCTACCATTTCAGATGCTGCAACACCCTTGTTTATATTTCTTAGTATTACATCACTTCCTGACTCCACACCCATGTATGCTATTCCAAGCCCAGCACTTTTGAGAGATGCAAGTTCTTCATCTGTTTTGCGAATAATGTCTTTTGGCGCACTGTATATTCCTACTCTTTGGCAGGCAGGAAAAATTTCTTTTATATATAATAATATTTCTTTTAAATCCGCTGTTTTCATAGCTAATGCATTACCATCAGCAAGAAAAATCCTTTTTGTATTTTTATATATTTTGCTTGCTTCCAGCAGGTCTTCTTTAATCTCTTGAATATCTCTTATTCTGAACTTCTTATCCTTGTACATACTGCAAAATGTGCATTTGTTATGAGAGCATCCTATGGTTACTTGTACAATAAGACTGTAGGCTTCACTAGGAGGTCTATAAACTGATCCTTCGTATTTCATTTTAATTCCTTCCTGCAGCTATGCTGCATACAATTATGCTTGATAAAGGCGATAGTCTTCTTCAAGCTAATCTCCTTAAATTATTAAAATATATATACAAATATAATATATTGTTATGACAATTCGTACAATAAAAAAACCGTTTTAAAACGGTTTTTATTTTATGATTATTTAACAGTGCTCTTAATTAATGATATATTTTTTCTTATAATTTGTAAATGTTTTAAAGACTTTTATATAGGTCAAACCTTGAAAAATCGTTCCTCAACAATATACAAAACAGGACAAAGCAGAATGAAAATTCGAGAAATAAGTCATTTTATGTATACTAAAGTATTTTCTTACCTGTAATATAAAGTTTAATAAAATAAAAAGAAGTTGAAATAATTTATTATTCAACTTCTTTTTATCATCCAAAAATCTTAAAGCAGCAATATTCCATTTTCCTCACATGATTTTATCATTTCATCTGACCACACTGATGCTTGCACTTCTCCTATATGGGCTTTTCTTAAAAAGTACATACATATTCTTGATTGGCCTATTCCTCCTCCTATTGTATAAGGAAGCTTTCCTTCTAATATAGCTTTATGATATTCATATCCTTTTCTATGTTCACAGCCTGATATTTTAAGCTGGTAGTCCAGCGCTTCTTCATCTACTCTTATTCCCATTGATGAAAGCTCAAAGGCACATTTCAATAAAGGGTTCCAGAATATGATATCCCCATTTAGCTTCCAGTCATCATAGTCAGGAGCTCTTCCATCATGTCTTTCTCCATGAGAGAGTTTATCTCCTATTCCTATGATAAATACTGCTTTCTTTTCTTCAGCTATAGCATTTTCTCTTTCTTTCGGTGAAAGCTCAGGATATCTATCTAATAATTCTTGTGCTGTTATAAAATATATATCCTCTGGCAGCCATTTTCCCATAACAGGATACTTCTCAAATATGAATTCTTCTGCTTCCTTGAA
>JAUQXG010000300.1 GCA_030834765.1 Lutispora sp. | reverse complement strand
GAGAAAAAATAAATAGATTCGGACATCTTCATCAAAATACAGATGATTTAAGGAAAAAGGTGAAGATGCAAAGACTTTTAGGACAAAAAACAGCAGCCTGTTTCCAAAGATGTGTAGGAATGGATGCTGCAAATTCAATGTATAGTACAACCTTTGATACAGATAAAGCTTGTGGAACAAATTATCATGAAAATTTTATAAAGTATTGGGATTATGTACAAAAGGAAGATTTAACAGTGGATGGAGCGATGACAGATCCAAAGGGAGATAGGGCATTATCGCCAAGCCAGCAATCAGACCCTGATCTATATCTTAGAGTAGTGGAAAGAAGACCTGATGGAATCGTAGTGAGGGGAGCAAAAGCGCATCAAACTGGCATGGTAAATTCTCACGAAGTGATCGTAATGCCTACTATAGCAATGAGACCTGAAGATAAAGACTGGGCTGTTGCTTTTGCGGTACCAACGGATGCAGAAGGAATATTCATGATATATGGAAGACAATCCTGTGACACAAGAAAGCTCGAAGAAGATGCTGACATAGACGTAGGAAATAAGAATTATGGCGGACATGAAGCATTGGTAATATTTGATGATGTATTTGTACCCAACCACAGAATTTTCCTAAACGGAGAAACCGAATTTGCGGGAGTACTTGTTGAAAGGTTTGCAGGATACCATAGACAGAGCTATGGCGGATGCAAGGTAGGAGTTGGCGATGTGCTTATTGGCGCGGCAGCACTTGCAGCAGATTATAACGGAGCTGCGAAAGCATCTCATGTGAAGGATAAATTAATTGAAATGACACATTTAAATGAAACACTATACTGCTGTGGAATAGCCTGTTCAGCAGAGGGCTATCCTACGGAAGCTGGAAATTATCAAATAGATCTATTGCTTGCAAATGTATGTAAGCAAAATGTAACAAGATTCCCTTACGAAATTGCAAGACTTGCTGAGGATATTGCAGGTGGAATCATGGTTACAATGCCATCGGAGAAGGACTTCAAAGATTCCAAAATAGGACCATATGTAGATAAATATCTAAAGGGTGTCGCTTCTGTTTCTACAGAAAATAGAATGCGGGTGCTTCGACTTATTGAAAACTTAACGTTAGGAACAGCAGCAGTTGGATACCGTACAGAATCCATGCATGGAGCAGGCTCACCCCAAGCGCAAAGGATCATGATAGCAAGACAAGGCAATATCAACCAACAGAAAGAACTTGCAAAAGTAATTGCAAGAGTTGACGAAAGCCAAAATAAAAAATAAAACCATATATAAAATGCGGGATAAAATCTTTATCTCGTATTTTATTCTTTATAAGGAGATTCCCTATAATATTTGTAAAGACAACAGGCAAGTGTTATAATTTTAACATATACAAAAATCCTAGGGAGGGAATCTGTTGAAACTAAATAACAGCATGTTGGATAAGCTTGGAGATATACTTGAATCATCCATTGACGGCATATATATTACAGATGGACAAGCAAATACGTTAATGATAAACAAAGCCTATGAGAGAATTACTGGAATTAAGAGAGAAGAGCTTATAGGCAAGAATATGAATGATGTAGTCAAGTTGGGCTATATATCAGAATCTGCAACTTTATTAGTTTTAGATAATAAAGAGGTAAATACCATAGAGCAGAATTTTAAAACTGGGAAGAAGGCATTGGTTACTGCGACACCAGTGTTTGATGATGATGGAAATATTACTATGGTTGTAGCCAATGTGAGAGATATTACAGAGCTTTATGAATTAAAGGAAAAGCTTCATGAAAATGAGTATTTGACAAGAAAGTATTACCGAGAGCTCGAGCAAATGAAGCTTCAGCTTTTAAAGAATACAAATATTGTTGCTAGAGATAAAAAAATGCTAGATGTAATCCAAATTGCAAAAAGAATTTCTTCTCTGGATGTCACAGCACTATTAACAGGAGAAACAGGAGTAGGAAAGGATGAAATAGCAAAATTTATATATCGAAATAGCGAAAGAAAAAATAATCAGTTTATAAAAATAAATTGTGGAGCCATACCAGGAACTCTTATAGAAGCAGAACTCTTTGGATACGAAAAAGGTGCTTTTACAGGAGCCAATAAAGATGGCAAGATGGGACTATTTGAGGTAGCGGATGGAGGAACACTTTTTTTAGATGAGATAGGAGAGATTCCTTTAGATATGCAAGTAAAGCTTCTTCGGGTATTACAAGACAATGAAGTAAAACGAGTGGGAGGAATAAAGTCTGTTAAAGTTGATGTGCGTATCATAGCTGCAACAAATAGGAATCTAGAAGAAATGGTTAAGGAAAAGCTTTTTAGAGAGGATTTATATTATCGGCTTAACATAGTACCTATAAGTATACCTCCCTTAAGAGAAAGAAAAGATGATATCATACCCCTTGTTCATTATTTTCTGTCTAAGCTTAATAAAAAATATAATTTTAATAAATCTTTGACGGCTGAAGCTTTAAGTTACCTTTATGAATATGAATGGAAGGGTAACGTGAGAGAACTAAAAAATATAATCGAAAGAATCATAATCATGAGCAACGATGATGTGATTACAAAAGAGGATTTGCCTAAAGATATGATTCATATAGATGATGCATTGAAAATAAGTGCAGCGGATGAACTAATCTCGCTAAAAACGGCCTTGGAAAAGGTAGAACGACATATGTTAAAGATTGCTTTTGAAAGACATGGGAATGTAAGAGCCGCTGCCAAGGCTCTTGCAATAGATCCTGCAACCTTTGTAAGGAAAAGAAAAAAATACAGATAGATATATTAAAATAGTTGTTGCGAAAATGCAATTATGTTTCATTTTCGCAACAACTATTTTAAAGAGATGTAGAGGCTAATGAATAAAGGTTTAAGGCCTATAATTGTTAAAAAAAACACAAAACGTGTTGCAAGAATGCAATTATAAATTATAGTTATATTTTAAATGTAGAATCAATAAAAATGATATTACTATCAATATGAAGGAAATCCTTCATTGTCTATATAAAATTGGCACATTTATTGCAAATACATTGAGATAGAAAGGTAGCAAAATGATTAACGGTGAATTGGCAAAAATATTTGTTAGAGTTGGATGAACTCAAAAGTGTAAATTAGCGATTATGAATACAAAATGAAAGAGGGTTTCAATATGGATAATAAGCAACAGATACAAGAAATGGTATTAAGAGCAAGAATTGCTCAAAAAGCATTTGAAGAATTTTCTCAAAAACATGTTGATGCAATGGTAAAGGCTATGGGCAAAGTAGTTTATGATAATGCAGAAATTCTTGCCAAAGAAGCAGTAGAAGAGACAAGAATGGGTGTTTATGAAGATAAGGTAGCAAAAAATAAAGGCAAGTCCAAAAATATATGGAATCATTTGAAAAGCAAAAAATCAATCGGAATTATTGATGAAGATAAAAGCAAGGGACTTATATATGTAGCAAAGCCTATAGGAGTGGTTTGTGCTGTTACACCTACTACAAATCCAATCGTAACGCCAATGTGTAATGCGATGTTTGCATTAAAAGGTGGAAATGCAATCATTATAGCTCCTCATCCAAGATCGAAAAAATGCAGCAAGCACACAGTAGATTTGATGAATGCTCAAATAAAAAAATTAGGTGC